>NZ_JQJK01000009.1:300000-577892 GCF_000745485.1 Methanobacterium veterum | reverse complement strand
GAAATGTCTTAACAATAACCCTAAACAACAATTTAACCAAAGCAACACAATATGCAATAATACTAAACCCCGGAAGCATAACAGACTTAGCAGGAAACCCAATAAACGCATACGGCATCAGATTCACAACCAACGGCACAACATTCACCACAACACAAATTACCACAGCAGCAGCAAGCGTAAAATCATACATCGAAACCAACAACAAACTCCCAAACTATGTAACAATTGGTACAAACCAAATTACAATGCCACAATTCTTACAATTACTAGTCACAAGTCTACTGCAAATCAACAGCGGAACAAATACAGCCATATCCATAGGGAACGTGAGCAGCCCTACAAATTCAACTGGAGATTACATATACGGAAATATAAACCAGACAGAATTCCTTAAGATCGCTCAATCGATTAAATCATTTATAGATTCAAATGGCACAGCTCCTAGTTATGCATCAAGCTCTTTAGGAAAAGTTCAGTATGAAACTTTAATTTACATGTTTTCCAAAGTAGTCAACTACTACGGTACAAACAAAGTTTTACCAAATTATGTTTCAGTGGATTCCGCAGTTGCAAACCCTGGATCTTATTCCATACCCTCAGATTTACAGCAGTACCTTCAAGCAACAACAAACTGCCAGGTAACCAATTCACAAATCCACGCACTGGCAAAATCAATAACAAGCGGTAAATCATCGACATATGATAAAGCAGTGGCAATATTTAACTGGGTAAGGGATAATATTGGTTATTCATTCTATTACAACACCAAATATGGTGCAATTGGAGTATTATCTTCAAAAACAGCGAACTGTGTTGATACAGCTCACCTGTTAATCGCTCTTGAAAGGGCTGCAGGAATACCAGCGCGATACGAACATGTTTATGCTAAATTCTCAAGCGGTAACTGGTACGGGCACGTTATTGCACAGGTTTGGATTAACGGTAAATGGTATAATGCAGATGCAACCAGTTCAAGCAACACTTTTGGTGTTATAAATAGTTGGAACACTGCAACAGCTACAGTATACGGCACATATGCTACACTGCCTTTCTAGGCAAAGCATATGCATTTTTTTCTTTTTGATTTATTTTTGAATAATTCACTGCTTTTGGAACGTATTTTTAACAAATGATTTAGCTTGTTGAACTTTGGACTTAGCATAATTTACAAGTTAAATAAAAAAGTAAATCATCTGTGAGACGATCATTTATAAATATCAGTAAACATAAATTGTCATTAATAATCATTATATAATATAATAGTTACACTTAAATTTTTATCATTCTCAATTTTAAGTTACTTTGAAAATATTACACACTTAAAATATTCAGATTTCGAAGAGATGGTGTCAGCATGAACGAAAAAACAAAAGAAATAGGATCACGCATATTTGAACTTAGGGATTTATCAGAAATAAGTGCCGAAGAAATGGCGGAATACCTGAAAATTGATGTTGAAAAATACAGGGAATACGAAAGTGGGGCTTTAGATATTCCTGCAAGTATTCTGTATGAAATAGCACATAAACTAGGTGTTGATATGGGTCTGCTGCTTACTGGTGAAGAAACCAGAATGCACATTTTCACTGTTACAAGGAAAGGTAAAGGAGCAGCAGTAGAGAGGCGTAAACAGTACAAATATGAGAACCTTGCTGAAAAATTTATCCATAAAAAAGCAGAGCCATTTATTGTTACTGTCGATCCAAAGGATATGGATAAAGAACCTTCCAAAAATTCACATCCAGGACATGAATTTGATTATGTTCTTGAAGGGACTCTTAAGATCTACATTCACAATAATGAGCTCATTCTTGAGGAAGGAGATTCAATATTCTTTGATTCATCATATGAACATGCTATGGAAGCGTTGAACAATAAAACAGCTAAATTTCTTGCTATAGTAATGTAAAAAACCAGCAAAAAGAGGTAAAAATTATGTCTTCCTTATTAAACAAATTTGTTCCAAAGAGGGAATTTGAATCTTACGAAGATTTTAAAGAGAATTTTAAGATACATGTTCCAGATAATTTTAATTTCGCTTACGATGTTGTCGATGAATATGCAGAAAATATTCCAGATAAAATTGCAATGGTATGGTGCAATGATGAAGGTGATGAACAAGTTTTCACCTTTGCAGATATGAAATATTACAGTGATAAAGCCGCTAACTTCTTTAAAAAGTGTGGAATTAAAAAAGGCGATACTGTAATGCTTACACTTAAAGCGCGCTATGAATTCTGGTTCTGCATTATTGGCCTTCACAAAATAGGGGCAATAGCAATTCCTGCAACCCACATGCTAAGAGCTGAAGATATAGTATACAGAATAGAAAGTGCAGGACTTAAGATGGTAGTCTGTATTGCTGAAGACGGCGTTCCAGAATATTTCGATGAAGCAGATTCCGAACTAGATGATACAAAGGTTATAAAAGTTATAGTAGGGGATGAAGATAGAGAGGGATGGTTAAACTTTAGGAAAGAACTTGAAGAAAGTCCTCTTGAATTCAACCGCCCTACAGGCAATGATGATACGACAAATGATGATATATCTCTAATCTATTTCTCATCAGGAACTGTAGGCCTTCCAAAAATGGTTAAACATGACTTTACTTACCCTTTGGCCCATATAGTCACTGCAAAATACTGGCAAAATGTAGTGGAAGATGGACTTCATTACACAGTTGCTGATACTGGCTGGGGAAAAGCAGTTTGGGGCCAGTTATATGGACAGTGGATATCCGGCAGTGCCGTATTTGTATATGACTATGAACGGTTCGATGCTGCACATATGCTGGAGAAAGCCTCAAAATACGGGGTTACAACCTACTGTGCTCCACCAACTATTTACAGGTTCATGATAAAGGAAGATATGTCAAAATATGATTTTTCAACCCTGGAATATGCAGTAACAGCAGGAGAACCTTTAAACCCTGAAGTTTACAATAAATTCTATGAATTTACAGGTTTAACCTTAAGAGAAGGTTTCGGTCAGACAGAAACAGTTGTGTCTATCGCCAATTTCCCATGGATTAAACCAAAACCCGGTTCAATGGGAAAACCATCACCAATTTATGATATCATGATTGTGGATAGAGAAAATAAACCCGCAGATATTGGTGAAGAGGGAGAAATTGTCATTCGAACTGGAGATAAAAAGCCAATAGGACTGTTTGGAGGCTACTACCGCAACCCTCAAAAAACAAATGAAACATGGTACGATGGATGTTACCACACAGGCGATACTGCATGGATGGATGAAGACGGTTATCTGTGGTTTGTTGGAAGAACAGATGATATAATCAAAAGTTCAGGTTACAGAATTGGCCCATTTGAAGTGGAAAGTGCAGTTATATCACATCCATCAGTGTTAGAATGTGCCATAACTGGATTCCCTGACCCTGTAAGGGGACAGGTGGTAAAAGCCACAATCGTACTTACCAAAGATTATGAACCTTCAAAAGAATTAGAAAAAGAGATTCAAAATCATGTTAAAAATGTAACAGCACCTTATAAATATCCCCGTGTTATTGAATTTGTGGATGAACTCCCTAAAACAATAAGTGGGAAGATAAGAAGAGTTGAAATACGAAACAAAGATCATGAATAATTAGAATATATAAAATTACTAATTATTTTTTTTAATTTTAAATTTTTAAATCTCTCAAAAAGAATTTGAGAGTTAGTTTATTTAAATAATCTAATTAATTTAGAAGGATGTATTATGTCTAAATCAAGAAAAGAACCTTACCCTGTAATCAACGCTTTAGAATGTAAAGCATGCGAGAGATGTATTTTAGCATGTAGAACAGGTGCTCTAAAGATGAGTGATGAGGTAAATGAAAGAGGATACAGATACGCAGTTTATGAAGGCGAAGGGTGTACAGGATGTGGAGATTGTTATTATACATGCCCAGAGCCATTAGCTATTGAAATTCATATTCCAAAGAAAACTGAAAAGAAGGAGGATTGAACATGGCAACTCAACTTATAAAAGGAAACACTGCAATTATAATAGGAGCCATGTATGCCGGCTGTGACTGTTATTTTGGGTACCCAATCACACCCGCAAGTGAAATTCTTCATGAAGCTTCTAAATATTTCCCCGCTGTAGGAAGGAAGTTTGTACAGGCAGAATCAGAAGAAGCCGCCATAAACATGGTTTACGGCGGGGCTGCAGCAGGCCATAGAGTTTTAGGAGCATCTTCAGGCCCAGGTATGAGCTTAAAACAAGAAGGAATATCATTTTTAGCAGGAGCAGAACTGCCCTGCGTCATTGTAGATGTTATGAGGGCAGGCCCCGGACTTGGAAATATTGGGCCCGAACAGGGAGACTACAACCAGCTTGTAAAAGGTGGAGGCCATGGTAATTACAAAAACATAGTATTAGCGCCGAATTCTGTCCAGGAAATGTGTGATTTTACCATGGAAGCATTTGAAATTGCAGAAAAATGGAGAAATCCAGTTATAATCATTGCAGATGCAGTTCTCGGCCAGATGGTAGAACCACTTCAGTTCCCAGAAGAAGCAGTTGAACCTAAAATTGACACATCATGGGCAGTATGTGGAAATGCTGAAACAAAAAGTAATCTTGTTACATCCATATTCCTGGACTTTGACCAGTTAGAAGAATTTAACTATAAAATCCAGGAAAAGTACCAGAAAATACAGGAAGCAGAAGTTAAATACGATGAATACATGATGGATGATGCTGAAATAGTCATTGTATCCTATGGAATAAGCAGCAGAATATCAAGATCTGCTGTGGAAGCTGCAAGGAAGGAAGGTATTAAAGCAGGTCTTTTCAGGCCAAAAACCCTGTTCCCCTTCCCTGAAAAAGAACTTAAAAAAATCGCCAATTCCAAGAATCCCAAGTTCATATCTGTCGAAATGAGCAACGGGCAGATGCGTGAAGACATTAAAATGGCAATTGAATGCAAGGATGTAGAACTTGTAAATAGAATGGGCGGAAACATTATAGAACCCCGTGATGTTTTAAATAAAATAAAAGAAGTTGCGGGGATTGAAGGAAATTCCAAGAATTTCCTGAACGACAAAAATATTGAAAATATTTTTGGAGGGGAATAAAATGGAAGAAAAAATCATTAAAAAGCCGGAGTCCATCCTCGACACATTTGAAAGGAAAGGAGGCAGCGCACCCACAGCAACACATTACTGTCCAGGCTGCGGCCATGGGATTTTACACAAGCTCATTGGAGAAGCCCTAGATGAGCTCGAAATAGAAGATAGAGCCGTACTTATAAGCCCAGTAGGTTGTGCAGTATTTGCGTATTATTATTTTGACTGCGGAAATGTACAGGTAGCTCACGGAAGAGCTCCCGCTGTTGCAACAGGAATTACAAGGGCAGAAGATAATGCAATTGCAATGCTGTATCAAGGAGATGGAGATTTAGCCTCAATTGGACTTAACGAAACAATTCAAGCTGCAAACCGTGGGGAAAAACTTGCAGTCTTTTTCGTAAACAACACTGTTTATGGAATGACTGGAGGGCAGATGGCACCTACCACTCTCATTGGAGAAGTCACTGTAACCTGTCCTACTGGAAGAGATCCAAGATTTGCAGGTTACCCACTTCACATGTGTGAACTTCTAGATAACCTCAATGCACCCGTATTTATTGAAAGAGTTTCGCTTTCAGATGTTAAACACATAAGAAAAGCAAAAATAGCCGTTAAAAAAGCGCTCAGGATACAGAAAGAAAACAAAGGATATGCATTTGTTGAATTCCTTTCACCATGCCCAACTAACCTCAGACAAGACGCTCTCGGCGCGGAAAAATTCATTAACGAAGAGATGGAAAAAGAGTTTCCTCTTAAAAGATTTAGAGATAGAACTAAAGAAGTAGAACCTCTTTGCAGGGGTAAAAGTGACTTTTCAAAGGAATCACTCAACAAACTATTTAATATTGGAAGTGAAAGCACAGGAGCTGCCATAAATAACCCTGATTTTGGAGAAAAACGGGTTAAAATCGCAGGATTTGGTGGTCAAGGTGTTTTAAGTATGGGTTTAACCCTTGCAGAAGCAGGGATGAAAGCACAGCACTACGTATCATATTACCCTGCCTACGGACCTGAACAGAGAGGAGGATCATCCAACTGTGCGGTAATTATGTCAGGTGAAGTAATAGGTTCTCCAGTAGTTAATGAGGTTGATGTTCTTGTAGCTCTAAATAAACCTTCACTGGAAGAATTTGTAGGTGAAGTAAGAGATGGTGGTTTAATTATCTATGATTCATCAATAGGGTACTTTAAAGCCCCCGAAGGTATTGAGGCTATTTCTGTTCCTGCATTTAAGATTGCAAAAGAGCATGGAGTCAAAAGAGCGGGCAATACCGTTTTACTTGGAGTTTTAATGGCTCTTGGATACACTGAACTTCCAGAAGAAGTATTTAAAGATGCCATAAAACATACCTTCTCTAAAAAGCCAAAATTGATTCCAGTTAACCTCGAAATACTTGAAGCTGGAGCAAAATGGGTAAGGGATAATCTAAGTTAAATTTAATCCCTTTTTTTCTTTTTAATTTTATTTTATAAAATTTAATTTAAAATATCTTATTTTAAACTGTTATTTTTAGATTCTACATGATTAAACTTTTTAGATAAGGTAAATGCCAAAACTTAAGTAAAATTCAACCAATATATATTTACGATGAATTGCATGAATCTTATTACTTAAGTGGTGATAAACCATGTCTGAATCTTTAAAAGAAGATGTCTCCATAGTCCTGTGTGGTGAGGCAGGGCAGGGAATACAAACTGTCGAGGAAATACTTGTGCAGGCAGTCAAGCTCGGAGGATACAATGTTTTCTCCTCAAAAGAGTACATGTCACGAATAAGAGGTGGAGAAAACTCCACTGAAATAAGGGTATCCTCAAATAGAGTAATGACTTATGTTAACAGGATAGATATCCTCATTGCAATCAGCAGAGGAGCCATAGATCACCTTAAAGATAGAATATCTGATGACACAATTATAATGGGAGATGAAGACACTTTAAAAGATATAGAAATACCCTCCCTGATAAAAATTCCATTTTTAAAAACTGCTAAAGCTATTGGAGGGCCCATATTTGCAAACATCATTGCTGCAGGTGCGCTTTCAAGAATTTTAAATATAGACAAGGAAACATTTGATGAATGTATAAATGCCATGTTTGGACGGAAAGGCGAGAAAATACTGGAAGGCGACCTTAAAGCTGGTGAAGAAGGTTATAAAGTTGGAGAAGACATTATAAACTCTGGTAAATTCAATATTAACATTAAAAAAGACCCCCAAATACGAGATGAGCTTTTATTAAACGGCACAGAAGTAGTAGGTTTTGGCTGCATTGCAGGGGGCTGTAAATTCATGTCCTCGTATCCCATGACACCTTCTACCCCTCTTCAAACTTTCATTGCCGGAAATTCAACAGAATTTGGTATGATTTTTGAACAGGCCGAAGATGAAATAGCTGCAATAAATATGGGGCTAGGGGCCTCTTATGCCGGTGCAAGATCAGTTGTAGCAACTTCAGGAAGTGGATTTGCACTCATGAGTGAAGCTGTAGGACTATCAGGGATGATTGAAACTCCCCTAGTTATATACCTTGCCCAGCGCCCAGGCCCTGCAGTTGGGCTACCTACACGAACTGCACAGGAAGATCTTAAACTTGCCCTTTATTCTGCCCCAGGTGAAACTCCAAGGGCAATTTTTGCCCCCGGAAAATTCGAAGATGCATTTTATTTAACACACCATGCATTTAACCTTGCAGACAAACACCAAATCCCTGTTTTTATACTCTCCGACCAGTATTTTGCAGACATATACTACAATTTACCTGACCTTAACCTGGATGAAGTAAAATTCCAGAAATATATCGTTAAAACAGATGAAAACTACAAAAGATATGAAATAACTGAAAATGGAATATCTCCAAGAGGAGTTCCAGGATATGGAGATGGACTTGTAGTCGTTGATTCAGATGAACACGATGAAGAAGGGCACATAACCGAAGACCTCAATCTCAGAAATAGAATGGTAGAAAAACGCCTTTATAAAAAGCTTAAAGGAATTGAAGAAGATGTAATTCCTCCAGAACTTATAGGGCCTTCAGATTATGATATTCTGGCCATAGGTTGGGGCTCTACATATGGTGCTATAAAAGAGGCATTAGATAACCTGAAAAATGATAAAACTGCCTTTTTATATTTCAAGCAGGTTTATCCACTACACAGGGAAACTAAGAACTATCTTGAAAAAGCCAAAAAAACAATTATTTTTGAAAATAATGCCCAGGGGCAGTTTGCAAATCTCATAAAAATGGAAACTGGCTTTGAAATTGGTGAAAAATCACTGAAATATAATGGAATGCCTTTTTCAGTTGAAGAAGTTATAGAAACCTTAAAAAGCGTCACAGGGGGATTATAATGGATCCAAAAGTCTTTGATGTTCGAAATGCAGATGTTGCGTGGTGTCCTGGTTGTGGGGACTTTTCAATTCTCAGGACATTGAAAATGGCTCTTGCTGAGCTTGAAATAGATTCCCGCGAGCTTGTACTTGTATCTGGAATTGGTCAAGCCGGGAAACTTCCCCACTACCTTAAATCCAACACATATAACAGCCTTCACGGCAGGGCAGCTTCTCCTGCAACTGCAATAAAAGCCGTAAATAAGGGCCTTAAAGTGATAGTTACAACAGGTGATGGAGATATGTATGGAGAAGGTGGAAACCATTTCATGCACACAATCCGTCGAAATCCAGATATAACTACTATAGTGCACAACAACATGGTTTACGGTCTGACCAAAGGCCAAGCGTCACCAACCACTCAAAAAGATTTTAAAACACCGCTGCAGGTTGAAGGCGTATCTTTAGAACCTTTTAATCCACTATCTATTGCAATTGGCCTTGATGCATCTTTTGTTGCCAGGACATTTGCAGGAGATATGAATCATATGAAAGAAATCTTTAAAAAAGCAATTGAACACAAAGGATATTCCCTTGTCGATGTATTCCAACCCTGTGTTACATATAACAAAATAAATACATTCAAATGGTTTAAAGAAAATGTGTACTATCTTGATGACTCATATGACCCCCACAATAGGAGTGAAGCCTTCAAAAAAGCCATAGAATATCTTAAATTCCCACTTGGAGTTTTATACATTAATCCAAATAAAACACCTTATGAAGATATTTTAACAGTTTACAATGAAGAAGATACACCCTTATATGAAAGAGATGTCGATATGGAGAAATTAAAGAATCTCATTAGATCAAAAAGGAAAATCTAAAAATTATATTTTTATGAATAAATAAAGAATATTTAACAGAAAAGTTCTGATCAACCGCTCAAAAATCGAAGATTTTTGCCGGGATTGATCAAAAA
This sequence comes from Methanobacterium veterum, assembly GCF_000745485.1. Lineage (NCBI taxonomy): Archaea > Methanobacteriati > Methanobacteriota > Methanobacteria > Methanobacteriales > Methanobacteriaceae > Methanobacterium > Methanobacterium veterum. Next base: position 568,503 of record NZ_JQJK01000009.1, on the reverse strand, counting down.
AATCCGGCAGAATGATAGTTCTGCGGCCCGAAAAATCGAAGCTGACAAAAACAAAGTTTTTGTCGCCCACGAACATGAAATGTTCGGGGCCGAGGAAATGTAATTTCCTACGGCGTCAAAATTGAAAATTTTGACAGATTTTTCGACGGCCTCGCGAAAAAGCAAGTCAAGCAAAAACTACGTTTTTGCTGCCTGCAAAACTGAAAGTTTGCAAATCTTTGATTTGCAACATCGAAAATCTACGATTTTCGAAAGTTTTGCGATTCGGGAAACTTCGTTTCCCTCAACGTCAAAATCGAAGCTTGCGAAACTTTGTTTCGCGCTCCAAACCCTTCGGGTTTGAGAGATTTTGACAGTTTTCGCTGCGGAAAAAGAAACCAAATTACAACATTAAATATCTTATGAAAAACAAAGCAAAATAACTTATAATAAAATTTAAACAATTTCTATGCAACGAAAACTTTAAATTAGATAAAAATTAACGTATGACGCCCATTTCAAGAGTGGCCGTGTAGCTGGCACAAATTTTGTTTTTGCGAGGAATTAACAGATTTAACACCCAATTAAATGGAGTATGTTAAAAGTTATTCCTTATAAGATGATATGCATAACACTTAAAGTCCACCAAAAGAACATAGCCCCCATACAGAAATGACTTATCAACTATTAGTCCTACTTACAAGCAGAACTTTTAGTGGATAATAGATAACACGCTTCTCGTAGGATTTCAAACTACCATACATTTTTATATGGACAGGAATTCACACCTAATTTTAGATCTCAAAAAAATGAAATTAGGAATGTTGCAAAACTTGGAATGGAATTATAAAGATGAGAATCTATTGTTTAACTGGTTTTCGGAACGAAACTTGAGTTTAAATACGCAAGATGTTTACATTTATGCATATAATTGAAATTTTACTGCTTTGTAATATAGTCGTATAACGACCGAAGGCGAAAAGCAAATATCATTAAAGTTGTCAGAAAGACAATTAAAAGAACTGCGAAACTACGCAGAACAAACCGGAGAAAACCCCATCAGCTACCACATAAGACAAGCCATAACCAATACCTACAACAACAAAAAGGAAAGTGAAAAAAGGTTAATGGTAGTGATACTAAGACGGGTAGTCTGGCTGAGTTTAAAAAATAGTTTAGAGCAGAGTATGGTGATCATGTGCAAGTGAGTCGACGGGATATTAGTCATTTTATCATGAATAGGTATGGCGTTCATGATTCGAGGTCTATTAAGAATCGTATTGATTTTTTAATAGCACAAGCTGTTATAATGCCTTTTGCTCCGAATGTATATAATATTACTCAACTCTAAGGTGTGGCTTCTAGTTTGATTTTGTAGGTGAGACACTTCTCCTTATCAGGAACACACAATGGAGTGACTTAATTCTCTTCGTTCATGACAATAAGTTTTAAAATTTTGCATGTACTACAATAAAATGGGCTATCAATTTTTATCAATTATCCATTTGCTATTTTTCCATCTAAAATATTAACGATTCTTCCAGCCTGTTGTGCTATGTTTGGATCATGGGTTATGATTATTAAGGTAATATTTTCTTCTTTGTGTAAATCCTTCAGTAATTGTAGAATTTTCTGAGAATTATCAGAATCTAAAGAACCTGTTGGTTCATCAGCAAGAATGATGGATGGATTGTTAACAAGTGCTCGTGCAACAGCAATTCTTTGTCTTTCACCACCAGACAACTTTTTAGGAGAAAATTTAGCTTTATCTTCCAAACCTACTTTTTTCAATAATTTGGAAGCTCTTTTTTCTCTTTCATCTGATGAAATTTTTAATTCATAGGTTGGAAGTTCAATGTTCTCAAGTGAAGACAACATAGGAAGAAGGTTGTGTAGTTGAAAAACAAAACCAATGGTTTCACTACGGAAATTACTTAAATCTTTCTCTAATAAAAGATCATGACCATCCACAACAATCTTCCCGTTGTCTGATCTATCCAACGAACCAATCATATTCAACAGTGTTGATTTACCAGAACCCGATGGACCCATAATGGCTACAAATTCACCTTCTTCAATTGTTAAATTGATACCATCTAACGCTTTAACATTCCCATTCTCATAATATTTTGATAAATTTTCAATCTCGACGACATTAACCATGTAAATCACAACCCGCTATTATTATTCCTCCTTTACAGCTTCAGCTGGAGATAATCTACTTGCCCTAATAGCAGGTAATAATGCACCTGACAAAGCCATGACAACAACAATCATAAACGTATTTAAAAACGTTTTAAATGACAAGGTTCCCAAGAAGTTAAAGAAATCAATCCTATAAAAAGGATGCATCAGATATATAGCAAAAGTTATTAAAATTGCAATTATCGAAGCAAATATAAATGAAACTATGGATATTATGAACGTTTCACTCATTACCATTGCAAAAATTCTCCTCGATTTCCAACCTATCGCCTTTAAAACACCAATTTCTCGTGTTCTATCACCAACGGACTTCATCATAATAATTAAAGTCAATAAAATCCCTATTATCGTTGGAACAAATATAAATATTATTTTATTTACCAACTCTTGATAGTTGTAATCTTTTTCTCCTTCTTCAGTAGGACCCATAATACTAATATTTTCATTAATATATTGATTTTTTAAATCTTTGGTAATTTCTATATTATTTACACCTTCTTTAGTTTGAATAAGAATTTCTTCAACAGACCCGTTTTTATAATCTATAGGTAAATTATATAATGTTTCAAATTCTTGAACATTTTTTAACGAAGTGTAAAATTTATCATCATTCTTACTTATTTTAATAGTTACTCCAACGATTTTATATTTATTTTTATTAATAAAAACATATTCTCCAACCGTTTTATTTAACTTCGCAGCAATATCGTTAGATAACACTACTTCTTTTTCATTATCATTAAATTTTCTGCCATTAGCAAGCATCATTTTCATGAAATCTGTATCCGATGAATTAACACCCATCACAGTACCATTAATACCCTCAATATCGCACCTACCACTAATTAACCCAACTACATTTTCAATACGATTATCTTTTTTTAGCTCATCTATTAAACTTTCACGTATGGGTAGTGAAGCTTGAGTAATATTATTCTCAGATCCTACTATCAATATATCCTCATTAGGTATGAATTTTTCATTCAATCCCTGGCTTGTTTGTATATTAATTGCAAAAAAAAGAATTATTAATATTGGTATGGATATGCCTAATAATTGATATAGAGTTCTTGATTTTTTTCTAAATGAACTTTTTAAAATAAACTTTTTAAATGACATGATATACTTCCTCATTTGAAAATTTGAGATCCGCTGCCCAATTCTGATAACAATATATTAAATCTGTTATAATGCTGAAAAAATAGGATCTTAAAAATAGAGTGTTAATATATTAATTAACACTACCAAGAAACACCTATTCCCCCATCACTTCTCATATAAAAACCCAACACAGAAGGCACATAATTCCAAGCTATATCTGTATTTGGGTTAAACCATCCCAACGGGTTTATATACATTCTCCTCCAACCATCTGTTATAATTCTCTGGTGATGGTTGGTACCGAAGTCCCAATTCATAGTCTGCTGTCCATTCCCATTAAATAGTTTTAAATTACCTTGACAATTATGAGTATAGATCGTTGAGTAGTGAGCCGCAGCGACCGCATTTACTGAGCACAATAGTACAACAATCATTAACACTATCAAAGCATTTTTTTTAAACATTTATATTCACCTCTCCATTTTTTTTATTATCTTATTACAGACTTAAAAACTTAGATCTATTTAAACTGTTGGTTATTACATAAACCGTACTGTCAAAAACGTGAGATTGGTTGTCAAAAAGAGGATATTCCCTTGTTGATGTATTTCAACCCTGTGTTACATATAACAAAATAAATACATTCAAATGGTTTAAAGAAAATGTGTACTACCTTGATGACTCATACGATCCCCATGACCGGAGTGAAGCCTTCAAAAAAGCCATAGAATATCTTAAATTCCCGCTTGGAATTTTATATATCAATCCCAATAAAACACCTTATGAAGACATTTTATCAGTTTACTGGGAAGAAAAAACTCATTTATATGAAAGAGAAGTTGATATGGATAAATTAAAGGCCCTCATTGAGTCAAAAAGAAAAATTTAGCCCATAATCTAATCTTGGAGCAGTCCAATGAAGATAGGTTATACTGCCCTAAACTGGACAATAGAATGCAGTGGGGCAAAAACATTTCGTTTAAAATCATATTCACATGAAAAACTCATTGAAACAACACAAAATAATCTAGAATGTCTTCTCAAGATGTTAAAGTTCAACGTTGAGAATGATTTACTCTTTTTCAAGATTACTTCGCGACTTATTCCTTTTGCATCCCATCCAATAATGGATTTTGACTGGAAAAAGTATTTTAAGAATAATTTTAATGAAATAAGTGAATTTATCCATGAAAATGGTATAAGAATTTCAATGCACCCTGTTCAATTCGTTGTAGTTAATTCTAATGACACTGATGTTTTTGAAAGAGGATTAAATGAACTTAAATACCACAGTGAAGTTTTTGACATCTTAAATCTTGACAGCACCGCCAAAATGCAGGTACATGTCGGGGGAGTTTACAGCAATAAAGAAAAGAGTATGGAAAGATTTATATAACGGTACCAAAATCTGGATAAAAACATAAAAAGAAGACTGGTAATAGAAAATGACGAGAAAAGTTATAACCTTTCAGAATGTCTGGAAATAAGTAACCAAACCAAAATTCCTGTTTTATTTGATTATTTTCATCATGAACTCAATAACACCGGCGAAGACCTTGAAGGATGTTTTGAAAACTTTACAAAAACATGGAAAACTAAAGAGGGATTACCTTTAGTTGATTACAGCTCCCAAAATCCAGAGAAAACTAAAGGGACTCATATAAAATCAATAGATATAGATCATTTTAAAAATTTTTTAAAATAAACAAGGAATTTTGATTTTGATATAATGCTCGAGATAAAAGATAAAGAAACGAGTGCTTTAAAAGCCGTAGACATTTTGAAATATGATAACCGGTTTAATAAATAAAAGATAGATACATTAAAGAATATTATCAAATCGAAAAGAGGATTAAATAAGTTATAACTTGCCCCTCAATTTTTACTGCTGTTGGCTGGAAAATACGCAAATTCATCCGAAAAATCTATAGATCTTCAACGTTCTCTAATTGCTCCAGAACATATTCCCTGATTTTTCCAGGACCTGGCAGTTCTTGAATAACTTTATGACTTTCTATGAATGGATAAATAATGTCTTCATACCTTCCGCCGCATTCACATATTTCAGATTCTTTTTTAAATGGTAAAATTAAGTCTTTACCGCATTTTAAGCATCTAAGGACCCGTTTTGCCCCAGAAAATTTACCTCTTTTAGCTACAGGTTCTCTATTCAGCTCCACTATGTCCATTGAAAAGTCAACGACCTGCGCATTACTGATAGATGTCCCAATTCCATAGCCCTCTACCAGTTTATTCAAACTTTGTACTTCATTTTCCTGAATTCCCCCGCTGACAAAAAATTTAACACTGCCGAAACCTCTTAAGTCCAGTTCCCATCTCGCTTCTTCAAGAATACGGTAAAAATCCCCCCGTCTTGAAGAAGGGGTGTCAAAACGTACTGCATAAAGTTTTTCTCCCATTGCTTCTGCAACGTTCAAGCATTCGAACTTTTCATCGTTGAATGTATCAATAAGTGCCACTCGATTGACACTGGGATCTATAACATCATCAAAAGCTTTTATGGATTCTACCGTAGAACCAATGCAGATCACCAAGGCATGAGGAATAGTTCCTAAAGGGTCTTCCCCTACGATTTCTCCACTTTTGATGACTGAAACTCCGTCGCATCCCCCAATATAAGCGCTCCTTTCTATCATAGGTGCAATTACAGGATGCATCCTCCGAGCGCCGAAACTCATTACCAAACGTTCCCCTGCCAATTTTTTATACCTCGCAGCTTTAGTTGCAATGCCCGTGGCCTGACATAAAAGCCCCAGTATGGCAGTTTCATAAACACAGAAATCTTGATAGTTACCCTCTATTTCCAGCACAGGTTGGTTAGGATAGAAAATTGTTCCTTCCTTCATGGCCCTTACATTTACAGGCAGGTCTTTTAAAAGGTTAATAACTTCTTCTAAACCTGCTAAAACTGCCCATTCATACCCTTCAGGTAAACTTTTGGCAGCAAATTCTGCTTTGACCCTGCAGTTAACGTCTTTCTGTTTAAGAATTTCCAGAGTCCTGTTAAAATATACATCAGTGACCTTACCATCCATAATTTCATTTTCTTCAGCAACATGAAACATACATTCCACCAAACCAGTGCAATAATTGTAACGTTTTTTAATTTATTTGAGTTTAAACATCTTAAAGATAAATATTTAAATTTATGCCATTTAAAGGTTAATCCTCAACTTTTCAAAATATAAGTCCTTAGAGGCTTCCAATTATTGATAATCAAGACTAAAAAAATTTTCAATAAACAATTAAATTAATCTAAAATTAAATTCAATAATTAAATATTTAATTTTAATAAAAGAAATAATGAAATAAGAACATAAATAAAGTATAATAAAATTTCAACAATTTCTATGCCAGCGAAAACTTTAAATTATATGAAAAATAATGTAGGATAAGCCACGCCGGGGTGGCTCAGTTGGTTAGAGCGCACGGCTCATAGGGTATTTAAGCAGTGCTCTGACTTTTTCCTGGGATACCGTGAGGCCGCGGGTTCGAATCCCGCCCCCGGCACTTAAACTCACAATCCAGGACAAATTTTATTTTCTTATACAATTTCTAAATTCTAAAAATTAAAATTCTATTTTTCTAAAAATTAATTTAAAGATTATATTTCGCCCAAAATTAACTCAAAAATTATTTTTTATATTCCATAACAAGCATTGTTATATCATCAAACTGCTCCCTTTCCCCTGCAAAAACATCAACTTTTTCTTTAACATAGGAAACTAATTCTTTAAGGCCTATATCCTTTTTATCATTCATAATTTGCAGTAAACGGGAATCCCCAAATAATTCATCATTAATGTTGCTGGCTTCTGTTACGCCGTCAGTATATAAATAGACCCTATCCCCAGGTTCCAGTGCGATTGCATTTTGATGGTAATTGATATCTTCCATACCTGCCAGAACAAATCCCGGCTTTGATTTGAGCCAAACATAATTTTTACCTGCATGTTTTAGCAATGGAGGGTTATGGCCCGCATTAACATAGGTAAACTTACCAGTTTCAATTTCTAGAATACCCATCCACGCGGTTACAAACATGTTTTCATCATTTCCTTCGCACAACTGATTATTAACTGCCGTAAATACTTCTGCAGGACTTTTTCCAAGCTGTGCATGGTTTTTAATCAACGTCTTTGCAACTACCATAAACAGCGCCGCAGGTACTCCCTTTCCAGAGACATCTGCAATTACAATTGCCAGATGGCCTTCATCTATTAAAAAGAAATCATAAAAATCCCCGCCAACTTCCTTTGCAGGTATATTCATGGCATAAACATCGAATTCATTTCTTTCAGGAAAAGCCGGGAATTTACGAGGCAGCATATCTTCCTGTATTTTTTTTGCAACGTTCAGCTCCGTGTTGATCCTTTCTTTTTCAGCGGTGACACTTTTAAGGTTTTTCACATAAATTTCAAGGTCCATTGCCATTTTTTGAAAAGAAGCCGCTAAAATTCCTACTTCACTTTTTTGAGCTGTATACTGTTCACATTTTGAGATGATAGCATCGTTGTTTCTTATTCCACCCGAATCACTGACATAATTTTTTACAATATCCGATATGGACTCTATTGGCGTGGAAATATTCCTTTCTATATACCACAAAAATGCAATGGACGCAATATAAAAAACAGAAAGGATTAATGTAATATTTAAATATACAGAATCCCAAAACTGCAGGTTAGTCATCGCTGAAACTATGAAAAGAGACCTTATTCCAGTTAATATTGCAATAATTGCCCCCATAATGATAAAAATTACAATTAAGTTTTCTGTTAAAGACATTTTTATTTCAGTTGCCCTTTCCCTTATTTCACTGGTAATTGGCCTGAAAACATAGATTAAAACCAATGAATAAGTTATAACTCCTGCAATCCATCCCCATATATTCGGATCAGTGAATGCAGAATAAATACCGTTCCCAATACTAATTACAACAACCAGCACTGCTATTAAATCAAATATTTTAGGCGGTACTCTTGTTTTCTTTACCTTTTTTGGTTTATACATCGAAATACCATAGAAATTAGCCCCAATAAGGATCAGGGTCCCGAACATTATGGAAAAATCGAAGTTGTTGACAGCAAATATCAACGTGGTCAAAGAAACCAGATCATACAAGCCCAATCCATCCATTAAAAATCCAAGCAGTCCTGCCATAACGGCAGCATTTATAAACATGATTACTACAAACTTTACCAGATGTTTAACCGTGTCTAATCTAGGCAAAGTGGTTGTTTCGTCCCAGTTCAACGTGTACCACAACTTGTAAGGAATATATGCGTATAAAAATTGTATAAAAAAGCTTATACCATAAATCTCAGGGGATGAACCTGCCGCCAATTCAGATACAGAATATCCAATCGCTACCCCTGCTGCACCCCATACTCCAAACATCAGGCCCAATACAGGAGGTAGTGCACTGGCAGGGCCTAATTCAGATATTGGGATCCCTGGAAAGAAATAATGAAAAATAAACTTCATAATAAATATAACAGCACTGCAGAGGGCAAGTAATATGACTTTTGATTTAATATTCTCTAAATTCTTCATTTTAATCTCTCTAATGTGCCTGCTGATTTATAGAGAAGTCCTGCTGAAAAAATTAAATTGCACTTTTTAATCCGTATTTAAAAATCATTTAATTTCTTTTGGATGGTCAAAATATTCTTTCCATCACAGTATCTGTACGAAATATCATCTACATTCTTTTTTATAAGGAAAATTCCAAGCCCGCCAATTTCCTTTTCCTCGGCATTTAATGAAATATCTGGATCTTCATTTTCTAATGGATTATACTGCTTACCATAGTCTATAAACTGCATTGTAACTTTTAGAGGGCTTTCACCTACATTACAGCAAATTATAACCTCTCCTTCTTCCAATCCATAAGCATAGTTTACGATGTTCACATATGCTTCTTCAATTGAAAGTTCCAGCTGCAGTCTTGCTTTCATAACATAATCTACAGAGTCCAGCTGGTCACCTAAGAAATCCATCACTTTCTGCAGGTTTTCTATTTTTGCAGGTACTGTTAATTTATTCATAAATACCCATCTTTTTTGTAATTACACCAAATACAATATTATATAAACTTCCAGCTTATTTAATTCATTCATTAATGGTTAAAATGCTTGAAAATCCAGTAGCTTCAAATATTTCCATAATTAAATCGTTTACGTTTTCAATTGCCATATTTCCCTGTTTATTCATTATTTTCTGCGTTGAAAGGACCACACGAAGCCCTGCACTTGAGATATATTTTAAGTCTTCAAAATCTAAGACCAGATCTGTCACATTTGGAAGATCTTTTTTTAATTCTTCCTCTAATTCGGGTGCTGTGTTGGTGTCTAACCTGCCGTTTAATTTAATTGTCAACTTATCTTCTTCTAATATTTTATCTATGTCCATGATTTATTCCACCTGTAATTTAGTTAATCAATCTTACCTCTTTATTGTAATAACTGTACTGTTTAAACCTATAAGTCTTGCATAACTTATATCATCTGCAATCTTTTGCAGCACCTCAATATTTTCAAATGAGTCTTTTTCTTCGCATGTATAAGTTGAAGGGTTAAATTCTTTTCCAGGGTCTTTAAAAGCAATTGTTATCTCATCCTCTTCTATTTTTGATAGAATATCAATGCATTCTATTTCATTATTGTTGAATTTTATTGTGTTAACTGCCATTTCCTCAACTGCCATACCTATACGCAGCGCTACTTTTGCATCTACTCCATTTTCCTTTGTAAAATCAATTAATTTCTGAGATAATCCCACTACATCTTCAACTGAACTGTGTATAGTTACATCAAGTACAGGAGTGTCCTTATAATTTCCTAACAAGAAAAATCCTGAAAATTTCCCCTTTGAACGTTCAGATACTATCTTGGTTGCAAAGTATATCATCATAATTGTACCTATTTCCGCTACCACTAATGATATCCATATTCCATCAACTCCCATAATTCCTGAGAGGAGATATGCACATGCTACGGGAATTAAAAGGCCTTCCATTATTGAAATTGCAAATGACAGTTTTTTGCGCTGTATTGCCTGCGTGTAAAACATCATTAAAAATGTTATACCCGTACCTATAATACTCAGGGAAAGTATCCTCAATGCGTTAATTCCCACAGCCATATCCGCCGGATCATTTACACCAAACATGTTTAAGAGTAGAGATGGGAATGCCAGGAACAATATTGTGAATGCAGTACCTGATGCCAGCACTATTTTTAAAGACCTTTCAATGGTGAATTTTACTCCAGAATAGTCTTTTTCCTGGTAATATATAGAAGCTATAGGTGACATAGATTGGGCAGTTCCTATTAAAAAGATGTATACCATGAACATGCTGTTGTAATACACAGAAAAAGCTGTTAATCCCTGCTTACCTGCGACTAACGCTATGAATGTGTTGATTAAGAACAGCTTTATAGTTAAAAACAGCTGTCCCGATGCTGATGGGAATCCTGAGGTTATAATGTCATAAACTAAGGACAATTTACATTTTACTAGAGATATAAAGTGCATTGTCCTATCTTTAGCAAAGAAATACTGCATTATGAATACAGTTCCAACTGCGTATCCTGATATTGTAGCAAGAGCTGCTCCGCCTATATCCATACCAAGACCTAAAATAAAAACCAAATCCAGTATAAGGTTCACCACATTTGAAATCAGAAGAGCATAAAATGATAGCCGAGGTTTACCATCTGCCCGTATAAAGTAGGCAATTCCCATTAAAACGAACAGGAAAGGCGATCCCAGGAAATATACCCCTAAAAATTTCTTAACCAGTACTGCAAGTGCTGGATTAGTGGTGAGTGTGGCAACGATATTATCCAGAAAGATTATCCCAAATGCAGAGAACAGCACTCCAATAACTGCCAAAAGGACCATTGAAAGTGTGAAATACATATCTGCCTTTTCTTCATTTCGCTCTGCCTTTGAAACCGATACAAGTAGAGATCCCCCCAACCCAATCATCCAGTAAATCAGGTTAATAAATGTGATTATAGGGGCAATAAGCGCCATAGCTGAAATATTAATAGGTCCCAAAGTGTTACCTACAATTAAAGTGTCTATGAACGTGCTTGTGTTAATGGCCATAGACATCAGCAGGGTAGGTAAGAAAAATTCTTTAAACTTATCTGATATCAAATTGTAGTTTCTTTCGTACATTATATGTCCTCAGTGAAAAAATTATACCCTCTAAGCTTTAAGTTTAACCTCTCTTGGTTCATAGTCGAAGAAATCCATTTCTTTAAGGTATTTTATAAACATTGCGATGTATTCATCACTTATTAAAGGCCATTTGTACCCTAAACGATACATTATCTGTATTGTGTAATTATTTATAACAGGTACCAGAGCACGTCCTTTGCCTTTACCCATACCCATAGCAGTGACAAGCCCTGAAATTGCTTCTTCTCTTGATTCATCTTCCATAGCCTGTACAAAAGCGGCTTTAAATTCATCTTCTTCTGCACCAGAAATGGTTAATCCAAGTGAATTCATGATTTCTATAATGTCTGCAATGTAAATTTTGTGATTATTATAAGCATGGAACACAACACACTCTTTAGGAGCTCTTGATAGGACTAAAATTGCCCTTGCAACACTATCTATCGGTGTGAGTTCAGTTTCTCCGCCCAAAGCAGAGTAAGGTATTTTTCCAATTGCGCCATACGCTTTTAAACGGTTTATGAATCCATTGGTCTCGAAGTTAATCTGGAATTCACTATCAGAATGCCTTGCCATCAAGTTACCAACCCTCATAATCTTACCCTTGAGCCCTTTTGTAACTGCTTCCAGTACAACACGCTCAGCTATGAATTTACTGCTGAGGTACTTATTATCAAGTGACTGGCCGATATACAACGTTTGTTCGTCAAATATAGTATCTAAAGGAGGGATATTATTTACACTTTCTCCAGCGACACTTGTTGTTGAAACCTGCACATATTTACAGCCTTTTTCCAGGCAGAATTCAACCCCATTAACAACTCCACCTATGTTAATGTCTTCAATTTGAGTTCCGGAAGCAAAATGCTTCACGTTGGCAGCACAATTAACCACCGTATCTACTGGAAGTTCTAAAGATTTTTCAAAGTCAGATTTATTTGTAATATCACCCTCAATTATATGGATCCTTGAACCAAATAGATCTTCATAACTTTCACTGAAATAATAGAATAAAAGAGCTTTTAAACGTTCTTCAGCGCTTGTACGTCTCCCTTTCCTGAGCAAGCAGTAAATAGATCCTTCTTCATTTTCTAAGAAATCACGCAGAACGTGTATCCCTAAAAATCCAGTGGCACCTGTAAGTAAAACATTTCCTAACTCTTCTTTTTCCCCATTTACAAAGTTACGGGTAGTATTTTCACTTAAAACCCTATTAATAGCATCATACGAATATTCAGTTATCTCCCTTACAGATTCACTTACAGATCCTTCCGCTCCAGCTATGAAATTAGCCAGTTCACGAGGAGTTGGGTGGGCAAATACATCACCATACTTTATTTCATATCCCTGATTCATGGCTTCAATGGTGATTTTAGTCACCAGAAGAGAGGTACCACCTAATTCAAAGAAGTCATCAGTTGCACCTATTTGAGACATACCCAGTATATCTGCAAATGTCTCTGCAAAGAATTTTTCAACATCATTTTCAGGTGCAGCATACTCTCTTTCCGCCAGTACAGGTTCTGGAAGTGCTTTTAGATCAGTTTTTCCATTAAGGGTTTGAGGCAGTTCATCAAGCTGCATAAACACTGTTGGAACCATATATTTGGTTAATTTCTTCTTTAATTCTTCTTTTAAATCATCGCTGTCAATTTCACAGTCTGCTGAGAAGTAGGCACATAAATGGTCGTTAGAATGCACTTTTTTAACTACTACCGCTGCAGATTTGATCCCTTCATATTCTGAAATTGAATTTTCAATTTCGCCAATTTCAATCCTGAGACCTCGAAGCTTAATCTGGTTATCTAAACGGCCTAATATAGATACTTCTCCATTTTTCTCCAGTTTAGCAAAATCTCCAGATTTATAATAAGGCACGCCGTCAATTTCAATGAACATTTCACTGTTCAGCTCATCTCTATTCCAGTAGCCCCTGCCGACTCCTGCACCTCCAATATATAATTCGCCCACAATACCTTGAGGTAAAGGGTTGCCGTCCATGTCCATGATCTTTTCAACCACGTTGAAGAGTGGTTTACCTACATTGATATTCTCATCTGAAATGATTTTCACGTTGCATCCAACTGTAGTTTCTGTTGGACCGTACTGGTTAAGTATAGTTAAATCATCATATTCTGAAAGGGCATTCCAGAGCTGTAAAGGAAATGCTTCTCCTCCTATAATCACTGCCTTACAATAGCCCATTGCTTTTTGTATATCTTCAAGCTCCAAATACTGCAGCAGTCTAGAAGGAGTTGTGCCGAATAATTCTGCTTTAGTTTTTTCAAATAACTTGGCAAGCTCTAATGGGTTCTTTGTCTGCTCATCGTTGGCCAGTACAAACGTCATTCCATGTGTAAGCGGGATAAAGGTTTCCTGTACAAACGGGTCGAAAGCTACCGTTATTATTGATAATGAAATATTTACCCTGCTGATTATATCATGAATAAACTGGTTATCTGGATGATCTGAAATGAGGTTAGTTATATTTTCATGTTTTAACATGACTCCCTTAGGTTTTCCTGTGGAACCAGAAGTATAAATTAGATAGCACAGGTTTTCAGGAATTAATTCTGGATCTGGATTTTCCTCGTTCTCTTCTAAAAGTAATTCATCTACATCCAGTGCATTAGGCAGGTTTTCTTTAGTTATAATATATTTTGCACTGCTGTCTTCCAGAACATGATTAATTCTTTCTTCAGGATACTCAGGGTCAACAGGGATAAAAGCACAACCCGCCTTCACAATACCAAGCATCGAAGCAGTTAAACGGCTGTCACGTTTTAACATAAACATAATTCTGTCTTCAACTTCTACCCCTCGCTTAATCAATGCGTTTGCTATACGATTGGCTTTTCTGTTTAATTCATCATAAGTGAATTCACCGTCTTCAGCAATTAAAGCAATTTTATCCCTGCTTTGCTCTACCTGTTTTTCAAAAAGCTTATTAAGTAATTTTTCTTCCACAGGTTTTATCTTGAAGTCTTCATGGTCTCCCTCAGCTACAATTGAGATATCTTTGAGTAAAGCCCGCGGGTTTTCCATTAATTTATCTAAAACGATGCTAATGCTGTGCATAAATGTTTCAATAAGATCTTCACTGTAAAGCGCGTCATTGTACTGTGAAAGCATATTAAAGTTGTTACCAGTGTCTATAACATTAACACTTAATTTAAATTTCAGCGCTTCATATTCCAGGCTTTCACGTTCTATGATGTGGTTGTTTATAGTTATATCTTCGATTATTTTTCCGTGATATGCGTAAAAGAACTCAGGGAACATATCATATTTATCAGAAATCTTTGTAAACGGATAGCAGTCGTATTTCAGTACATCTAGCCATACATTTTCCACATAATCAAAATAATCTGCCACGGATAAGTCACTGTTTATATTTAATGCAATAGGTAATGTTTTTACCATCATTGCGACACAATTTTGGAACTGAGGGTTACTTCTACCGTTTGAAATGGTGGAAATTAAAATATCTTTGTTATAAACAAATTTACTGAGTGTAAATACTGTTGCCGCTAAAAATAGATTGTTAGGAGTAATTGCATTGTCTTTACAGAATTTTTCAACCTGTGATTTATCTACATGAACACTGATTTCTCCCATCTGGCCTTCTTCCTCTTTTCCACTGCGGTCTGGAGAAATAACTGTTGCACTGTCAAACTCAACTATCTTATTTTCGAAATAAGACTCTGCATCCATGTATAACTGGCTTTTTTCTACTTCAAGTTCCTCTAAACACAGATCAAACCCATCATATTTCTCTTCATCCACGACACCGCCGTCGTAGATTATTCCAAGCTCATTAAATAAAATATTTAAAGCAGTCCCATCCACAATTATGTGGTGGAAATCAGCCAGCAGGCAAACCTCTTCAGAATTCTTGTAAATTTCAAACCTGAATAAATGCCCATCATACAAAGAAAACGGCTTTATAAATCCATTTTTAATTTTATCATCAACTGTTCCTTCATGAATTTTTATATCCACATCAAGGTCATCACGCCGTTCCTGATAGATTTCACCGTCCTTCATAACAAACCTTGTTTTGAGGTAGGGGTGTTTCTCAATGATGTCTAATAAAGCAGTTTTTAGCTTTTCAGGGTCGATATCATCCCCAAAACGTATGCATTTAGGCAGGTTGTAGGTTAATTTTTCAGGATTTTTAGCACAGTCGAAGTATACACCCAACTGGTTATGGGTTAATGGATAAAATTCATGTTTCTGGTAGTGTTTCTCTTCAACAGCTGATGAGGATGAAACTTCCTTTGCTATCTCACGTATAGTTTTAGCCCTCATTATATTGGTTACGTTTACTGTAACTCCAAATTTCTGTGAAATTTTGGCCACTAACTTAAGAACAGATAATGAAGTAAGGCCTAACTGGAACAAATCAGTTATTACACCAAAATCAGTTGTATCCAGAATTTCTGAGCACATATCAAAAATGTCCTTTTCTAAATCAGTTTCAGGGGGTATGACCTCATCAAGCCCCGAATGATCTTCTTCAGGATCGGGGAAGTTCTTTAAATCGGTTTTCCCATTAGGAGTCATAGGGAAGCTGTCCATTCGAACAAAATAAGATGGAACCATGTAAGCCGGCAGTTTGTTCACGAGTGTATTCCTTAAATCACTGACATCAACTTCCTGATCCTCGGTAAAGTAGGCACATAAATGTTCACTGTCATGTACGGTCTTGACCAGCGCAAATGCGGCTTTAATCCCATTGCATTCCCTAATTACATTTTCAATCTCACCGAGCTCAATCCTTAAACCTCTAAGCTTAATCTGGTTATCCATTCTGCCTAAAACGTATAATTCCCCAGTGCTGTCCCTTTTTGCCAGGTCTCCAGTGTTGTAATAGCGGAGGCCGTTGTGCATGACAAATCTCTCTTTAGTGAGTCCCTCATTATTCCAGTAACCTCTGGCAACTCCTGCACCAGCCACATATAATTCACCCACAACATTATAAGGCAAAGGATTCGCATCAATGTCCATAATTTTATCAATGACGTTCAAAAGAGTTTCACCAGCGGATATATCGTCGCTGGTTATGAGTTTTCCGTGTGATGCAATTGTAATTTCAGTTGGGCCGTAGGAATTGTAAATTTCAGCGTCGGTGTATTTTGAAAGTACGTTGTAAAGCTGTGGAGGGAATGTTTCACCCCCTACAATTATAACATTACATTTAGACACTGTTTTCTGTATTTCATCAAGTTCTAAGTACTGCAATAGCCTGGTCGGTGTTCCGCCAAATGCATCTGCCCCTGTTTCTTTAAATAATTTTGAAAGTTCTATAGGGTTTATTGCCTGCTCCTCATTTGCAAGTACAACAGGCATCCCGTTCATAATTGTTGCGAAGGTCTCACGCAGGAATACTATAAATGATACAGTTGATATAGATATCATTTTACTTGCTTTGGTCACAAGAGCATGGATAGGAATATTCTGCGGGTCTGGAGAAACATAATTAGTGATACCTCCATGAGTTAGCATTACGCCTTTAGGTTTTCCTGTAGAACCAGAAGTATAAATTAAATAACATAGATTCTCAGGGGTTAATTCAGGATCTGGATTTTCTTCATTTTCTTCTAAAAGTAATTCATCCACATCCAGTGCGTTAGGCAAGTTTTCTTTAGTTATAATATATTTTGCATCACTATCTTCCAGAACCTGATTTATTCTTTCTTCAGGGTATTCCGGGTCAACAGGGATAAAAGCACAACCCGCTTTAACAATACCAAGCATAGAAGCAATAATACGGCTGTCACGCTTTAATATGAACATTATTCTATCTTCAACTTCTACCCCCCGCTTAATCAATGCGTTTGCTATGCGGTTAGCTTTTCTGTTTAATTCATCATAAGTAAATTCTCCGTCTTCAGCAATTAAAGCTATTTCATCCCTGCTTTCTTCTACCTGTTTTTCAAAGAGTTTATTTAGTAATGGTTCTTCAACCCTGTTTATCCTGAAGTGCTCTTCTTTTTCATCTTCGGGTAAAATAGAAATATCTTTAAGCAATGCATTTGGATTTTGTGTTAGCTTCATTACAAGGACTTTAACGCTCTCTATGAACGTTCCAATTATATCTTCACTGTAAAGAGCATCGTTGTAGTGAGAAATTATTTTAAATTCATTGGGGTTATCTTCAATAGAAACTGTCAGTTTAGGCAGTTCTAAATTTCCCTCGTTTATACTGCCTGCCAGTCCAAATACATATAAAAATTCAGGTAGGATATAATTTTTGCTTGAAATCCTTGTAAAGGGATAATAATCATATTTTACAACTTCAAGAAGGGATTTTTGTATATCTTTTAAGTAATCCTTTACAGTTTTGTCTGTATCAATATTTACAGCAAAAGGCAGTTCCTGGCCTATATTGAGGTAATTAGAAACAATAGAAATCAGGATATCTTTACTGAATACAAATTTCCCCAAAGCAAGTAAAGTAGCTGATAAAAACAGGCTGTTAGAGCTGATTCCATTATTTATACAAAATTCTTCAATATTTGACTTATTTAGCAGGAGGAAGCTTTCTTTTAAAGATCCATCTTCTTCTTTACCATTGATATCAGATGATATAGCGGTTGCACCATCACTGGTTTGCACCATATCTTTAAAATACTTTTCAGCTCCATAGAATTCGCTTGTTTCTATTTCAAATTCACCGCAAGTCTTATCTGGATTATCTGAGATGTCATAAAGCAGAGCCATTATATTTTCTACCATATGCACGATTTGAATATCAGAAAAGCAGTCTTTATTATATTCTATTTCCAAAAGCTGCAAACCATCTTTATCCTTTAGGGAAGGGTTTACACGGATATGAAAAGGAAATTCACTTTTAGAATTATTAAATAAATATTCCACATTTGAATCAGTTGAATTCGACACCATAGAATACATAGATAACATTGCAGGATCTATACCCTTTTGCTGTAATTTTGGGCCGTACATATTGAAAGATAATTTTCCATGTGTCAATCCGTTTTTAAGGACAGATTTTGTGTACAATAAAACCTCTTTAAACGTCCTGTTTTTGTTATAATCCAGTTTAAGGGGCATCATATTTACAAACATGCCTAGCATACCATGTATTTCTTCTCCAAAATCTCTACCGTGGTATACGCTGTTCCAGACCATTTCCCCGCTGCATGTGCTTTTTGCAAAGTATAACGATACAGCAGATAACGCAAGTACAAATGGGGATATCCTTACACCGTCAACTACCGATAATTCTTTTAATTTTTCTGTCAATTGTGGATCTAAATAAAAATAATTCCTGTTGATACCGAGATCATCTGATGAATACCAATCTTTTGAATATCCATCCAGGTTTGAGAGCCAGAATTCTTCGTCTTCTTTTGCCTGTTCGCTTGAGAGATATTCTTTTTCCTTTTTAACGTACTCTTCGTATGAAACATTAGACGGCTGATATTCTTCTCCTTTTTTCAAAGCTGTGACACAATCTTCAAGGTTTTTGGTAAAAATACCTACAGAACTTCCATCCATGATGATATGGTGGGTACGACCCAGTACAAAGAATTCTTTTTTCGTTTTTAGGAGTGTAAACTGGTAGAGTGGTGTGTCAAAAATTTCTTTAAATGGTTCCTGCGCAAATTTATTGATAAACGCGTTAATTTCTTCTTCACTTTTATTTGACATGTCCACGTATGAAAATAAACCATCTTCTTCAGAGGCACAGTACTGCCTGAAATTCATATTTTCGTCCTTTTTAATACGTAAATGAAGATTTCCGCTTATTAAAATACCTAAAGCTTTTTTAAGATGGTATTCATCTTCCAATGAGAATCTAGATTTAAATGAAAGAATATATGCCTCATTACCCGGTTTACTAATTTCAGTTATAATAGTCCTTTTTTGTGCATTTGACAAATCAAAGCAGTCCATAAATATCCACTCCATCAGTCTTATTAATCTCCTATTACATTTTCAATATCCTGTAAATTTATTAGAACAGGTTCAGTGATTCTGCTTTGTGAGCATACACCCAGCATATAATCACCTCCACAAATGTTCCAAAGTCCAAAATTACCAGTATTTTTCCTGTGTATGAGTTCTATTTGATCACTAACTTGTATGCAAAATTCGTCAAGGGCAAGCCTAAATCCTAAGCCTGTCATTTTCATATAACTCTCTTTTAATACCCATAATTCAAAAAAAGCTTTCTTTTGGTTGTTATTATTTAAAATATACCCATATTCAGTGCCATAAAAAAAATATTTCGCTAGACTCAAATCAATATCCTGAACGTATTCAATGTCAACACCAACTGGAGAATCAGAAACTGCACATGCCACATATTTTTCAGAATGTGAAAGATTAAAATGTATATCTGAATAATTTTTCAAATAGGGCTTACCATATTCGCCTGTATCAAATATGGGATTACTAATGCCAATTTTATCTAAAGCATGGTTTAACAGGACTTCCACCCCGACAGACAAATTTCTATCTTTTTTATGGAAATATCTGCTGGATTTTTTTATTCTTGTCTTTGATACAGAACTCTTTATTCTGTTAAAGTCAAGTTCTGATACATCCATGTAATATAACAACATTTTTTTTCACATCAAATTACTTATAATGTAATAATATTGTCAATTGATGCTCCAAATCAACTATTTTTTTTTAGTTTATTATAATATTACATGAAAATCATCCAATCAATTATTTAAACTTATGGAATCCCATGAGATTTTGAAAGACTACCTGAAATAAGATTCCATCCCCAATAAAAATAAACAAATTAAAAAAAGCATTATATCCACTATATGCCTGCTTAAAAATCCATTATAAGTTAATATGTTAAAATAAGTATTTAAAACTATGAATTAGCCTATATTCCGATATTCAGCTTTTCATTTAGGCTTTTAATTAGTTTAACTGCAGAATATGCAGCTAAAACACTTGTTTTTGGGTTTGTAACACAGGTCTCATTTTCTGTAATGGTTCGAAACTCGCCAAAATCACCTGCAACACAGACTTCATGACAGTTGCGGCTCACATTAGGGTCAGCTATGATTTTCACATCCACTTCTTTACCATATGCAATGCTCAATGCAGCGGCCACGTTAATATTTGCAGGGAATTTACGTACTGCATCACCAGCTTTACCCTCATATAACACTGTTTCAGTATCTACTGAGATCCCCAGTGATTCAGGAGATTTACGGGTAACCAAATTCACTTCATTGATCTCCCCAATAGAAGCTGCTTTAATACCATCTAAACCAACAACAGCCCCCGAAGGTGCATATATTCGGGAATTGTTTTCCTCAGCTATCCTTCCCAAATAATTTCTAAAATCTGGATCTATTAGAGCCCCCATGCTCATTATAATAACATCTTTTCCATTCTTAAGGATTTGTGGAACAACTTTTATCACTGCCTCCTGAGATGCAGCTTCAATTACCAGATCCACATGGTCTACCATATCATTTACATCAGGGACTGTGACTCCATCTACTTTAGATGCCATGTTTTCAGCCCTTTTCATATCCATGTCATAAAAAAATTTTAAATCAGCGCCCAACTTCCCATTTGCAGCCAAATCAGTTATTATACCTGCTATAGCACCGCATCCGATAATCCCAACAACCATAACATCATGAGGATAGTCCTTAGTTAAATCTCCTAAATTAGATTCTAGATATAAATTTTCATTTTTTTCTATTTCTAAGACCTCGTTGAGAGATGTTTCATTCATTTTGGTGCACCTTCATCCACTTTAATTTTTAGAAACTTCAATCATCCTCTTAATTGCCACTTTTGCCTTCTCTGCCGTATTATCATCAACTTTAACTTCAAATTTTTCATTTAAAAGACAGTTTCTAACATTTTTAACTGTATATAACTTCATATTCTCACAAATTGCACCACTTAATGCAGGAATGAATGTTTTATCAGGATTTTCTCGTTTTAAGCGGGTTACCATGTCCACCTCAGTACCTATAATGAATGTTTCTTTAGGTGATCTGGCTACGTGGCGCATCATACCTCCTGTGCTTAAAACATTATCTGCAAAATTTTGCACTTCAGGATCGCATTCTGGATGGACCAGTATCTCTGCATCATGATATTTACTTCTTAAAAAATGTAAATCCCCCAAATCAAACAATTTATGGACGTAACAGTATCCCTGTGCAGGCATAGGTATAATCTCTTTATTTACTTTTTTAGAGACGTACCATGCCAGGTTTCTATCTGGACCAAAGAGTATTTTTTCTTGAGGAATGCTTTCCACTACTTTAACTGCATTTGAAGAAGTACATAAAATTTCAGCCTCCGCTTTAGCTTCAGCCAGTGTATTAACATAAAGAACTGCAGCTGTATCAGGATACATTTTTTTAAACTTTTTAACATCTTTTGCATTAAGCATGCATGCCATTGGACATTTTGCTTGAGTATCTGGAATCAATATTTTTTTGTCGGGGTTTAGTATTGCTGCTGTTTCTGCCATGAAATCGACCCCGCAGAAGACTACAATATCAGATCCATCTATTTCTGATGCTTTTATACAGAGTTCAAGTGAATCTCCTACAAAATCTGCAATTTCCTGTATATCACCAGTTTGATAATTGTGAGCTAATATTATTGCATTTTTTTCCTTTTTAAGCCACTCGATTTCCTGCAGATCGCTTAACATAAAATCACTTTAAATTATATCAATAAAATTAGTTTTCCCAGTAATTATGCTATTAAAGCATTATATGGCCCTCTATTTCTTTAATATTCCATTCTAGATCTTGATTTTCCAGTTGATTAAAAAAAATAGGGCATCGGAGGTGGTATTGAACGAAATTAATAGATGCCCTGTTTACTTTTTTAACGTTAATTATGGTCAAATTTGTTTTAAATAGCTCCTGTTAAATCTACACTGAGATCTATTTCCCAAATTCCCTCCCCCATATCCAAAACTGGAGTTATTATATCTGCTATCCCTGCACAATTAAGTACTATATCCAATTTCCCAAATTCCTTTACAGCAGCATTGATTGCATTCTGGATATCATCTTCACTGTTATCGCTTGCAGGAACAGATACGATCTTGTGGTTGCCTTCCATCTGGTCAATGGTACCTTCCAGTTTTTCGTTTGCTCCTGCAACCACAACAACTGAAGCGCCCTCTTTTGCAAAAAGTCTGGCAATCTCCTTTCTTATCCCTGAACTCCCACCGTTTACAAGTACTACTTTATTCTCCAATTTCATTTTTATCCCCCTTTTGGTGAAGTAGTAATTTTTATCCTATTTTGCAGGTAAACCAGTGATCCTTATTCCTCCAAACTGGGTTTTATTTCGTATGTTTAAACCAATCAGGAGAGGAGTAATTTTTTCTATGATTTTAGCTCTTTCCAGCGGTCCACAATCAATGACATTTACACCAGGGATTTTTTCAATTAGTTCAGCAGCAACTATCTTAGAATTTGCATCATCACCCGAAATAAGGCAGTCACAGTCAATTGGTTCTTTAAAGTTCATTAAAGCTGCAGAACTGATATTGTTAAAAGCACATATCACATTGCTGTCTTTTAGGATTTTAGCAGATCTTTCTGCCGCTGCACCATCCCATAAAGCAACATATTCAATGGGAGACCCACCTATAGCTGATTCTAAAGGTCCTGTAGCATCCATTAATATTTTACCTTTTGCACCTTCTTTAATAGAGAGCAAAGTTGATTTTTGAGCAGCTAAAGGCACTGTTAAAACTAATAATTCCGCTTCTGCGGCAGCATCAGCATTTTCAGCTGCTTTAACATTGGCAACATCGCCCAAAAGACCTTTTAGTTTGTCTACAGCTGCTTGAGCTTTTTCAATTGTCCTTGAACCTATTATAACATCTTCTCCAGCTTGCACAAAGCGTATGGCGATTCCTAATCCCTGTCCACCTGTTCCACCAATTATTGCTATTTTCATTTTATCACCTGTTTAATTTTAAAATTAAAAAGAAAAAATTGAAATGGCATCTATTCTAGAAGGACAACTGGTTTAATTAAGTCCCTAGGTTTCTCTTTCATCAGAAGGAGAGCCTCTTCTATTTTATCGAAGCCCTTAAATTTATGGGTTACCAGTAACTCAGGGTCCATACGTCCGTATGTTACAATATCCGCTAGTCTTTCCATTCTAACTCTTCCACCAGGGCAAAGACCTGTGATTATGTCTTTGTCTGCCATACCGAATCCCCAGCCTACACGGCATAGTGGCAGAGTATCTTTTTCTCCTTCTCCTTTACCGAAGTAGTTGTTGTTGGAAATTTTTGATCCTGCTTTGGCCATTTTACATGCATCTATTAGAATATCTGGGCCACCACCAGATATGATTACTGCATCAACACCTTCTCCATCGGTTGCATCAAGAATCTGTTCTGCAGTATCTCCATCTCTGTAGCTGATTATATCTGTAGCACCGTATTTTTTAGCTACTTCAACAGATACAGGCCTAGTACCAACTGCAAATATTCTTCCAGCACCCCTTAGTTTTGCACCGGCTATACCGCAAAGCCCAACTGCACCAATACCAAGAACAGCTACCGTACTTCCAAGTTCAATTCCAGCATTTTCAGCTCCCATGAAACCAGTACTCATCATATCTGTGATCATAACAGCAGCTTCCTGAGACATTCCTTCTGGTAAATGTGCCAGGTTGTTGTCTGCAAGGTTAACGTGGAAAAATTCACCGAATACGCCGTCTTTGAAGTTAGAATATTTCCAACCTCCACATGCTCCCCCGGTTTGTGAAGGGAAACCGCGCTGCACAGCTTCTGAATCCCAGTCAGGAGTTATAGCCGGTACAATTACCCTATCACCCGGTTTGAAGTCTTTGACTTCAGTTCCCACTTCATCTACTATCCCCACAGCTTCATGTCCTAAAATCATGTTGTGTCTATCACCTATTGCGCCTTCCCAGACAGTGTGAACATCAGAAGTACATGGTGCTAGACATGTTGGCCTAACAATAGCATCCCTTGGACCACATTTTGGCCTATCTTTTTCTATCCATCCAGTCTCTCCTATTTTTAACATAGCAAATCCTTTCATTTTGTTCACCTCGTTTAACTCTTGAGTAAGGATTGTGAGTTATGATATATAAACATACCGAATACTTGGTCTGTAACGATTAATCATTTATATTTGTAGAGAGCGTTCTCTCTTTAAATAGATTGAACAGAGCGTCTATAGAATATTTATAGAAAATAATTAAGATATACACCCCTAAAACTGAAATATATGTCTTTTTAGTGAATGAAAATTCCATTACACCTGTTAAACTTTATAAGAAGGTTATAGTGTATTAAAAAGTAGCATAAATGTTATATATGCTTTTATACTGCATGTAACTAATAAAAAAACCGTATAATGTAAACATTGAAAAAGGAAAATATATTAATATGGTCAATGTTACTCTATAATGTTATTAAGTTTAACAGCACATTATGTAGACCCATTGCAGTGCCAAATATTTTAACAATAAATTGAAAAGAAGGACATACATGGATACAAAAGTTAGAATCATGGAAACCGCTTTTAAGCTATTTCTAGAAAAAGGATTTGCTGATGTTTCTTTAAATGAAATTATAAGAGAATCAGACATAACCACCGGCGGGTTCTACTATCACTTCAACAGCAAAGATACTCTACTTGTGGAAGTAATTAACAAATACATATTCAATTATTTCAGCTCAATTATAGGCCAGATGAGGAAATTCAAGGGCACGCCTAAAGAAAAATTAAAAGCTGTGATACTTTTAATCGTTGGAGATGATTCAACCATCAACGAAACTACACAGCTATGTGGAAGTGCTGAGAAAATAGATTACAGGACTTTACACCTGCTGCTTTTTGAAGGCGTTCAGAAGTATGATATCATAAGCAAACACTACACAGAATTTTATTATGATCTCCATGAGTTCATCAAGGAAGTAATAGATGATGGAATAGCCCAAGGCTTAATAAGAGAAAATATTGACTCCACGGAACTTTCATTAAATATTCAAACGATTATGGTTGGAACAGTCCTGATGTGGATAGGAATGCCTGAAATGCCCCTTGAAAAAAGAATGGAATCAAATATAGACCAGATGTGGAATTTCATAAAAAAATAGCTAACTTAAAAATACATAAATCTCTTTTTAATTCTCTATAAGCCTTTTAATAAACGTTTTATCTTATTGTCAACAAGATTGAAACACATATTTTAGATATTAATTACAAAGAGAGCATTCGCTATGTTTATATATTATAATATTGTTACAATTAACAATTGATGTTCAAAACATCGAATAGAGAAAATTCTTTAAAGGAGATGAGAACATGATCATGGTAACTGCTAAAATAACAGCCAAATCAGGGAAAAGAGACAATATTATTGCAAAAGCACAGGATTTAATCACATCAAGTCGTTTAGACCCAGGATGTATCAGTTACAATTTATATGCGAGCACTGAAAATGAGAATATTTTATTAGTGCTTGAACAATGGGAAAATTTTGAACTTTTACAGTCGCATATGCAAACGGAACATTTCAAAGTATTTGGTACAGCTACAGAAGATATTTTAGCCGAAGAAATGGATATCAATGTTTATTCAGCAGCGGTAAAATATTAACTGAATAACTATAGCCAGTTATATTTGTTTACTATTTGAAAAATTTATTTTACAATTTTAAACTTTTTATGATTAAATAATGAAAATATTACATAAAATATTCTATTTTATTTAAAATTACACCATATTGTAATGTAATTTTAATATATTAATGCAATTTTAATTTCTTTTCTAATTTATCAGTTAATTATAACTATAACAAATAAATAATTACTTCTGTGTATGAATTTAGCATACCTATTCGGAGGAAATGAAATGAAAAACTATTTCGACTTAAAAGGAAAAGTGGCAGTTGTTACAGGTGCTTCAGGTGGTCTTGGAGCAGACGCAGCAAGGGCATACGCACAAGAAGGTGCTGATGTGGCCCTTTTAGCAAGGAGAAAAGAAAGATTAGAGTCTCTGGCAGAAGAAATCGAATCAGCAGGTGTGAAAGCTCTCGCGGTTCAATGTGACGTTGCCGATGAGGAAAGCGTTGAAAATGCAATTGATGAAGTAATTAAATATTTTGGAAAGATAGATATCCTCTTAAACAATGCAGGTATTGCAGTTCGTGGCGGCGTCCATAGTTTAAGTGTTGAAGACTGGGATAAAGGAATGGATGTAAATGTAAAGGGTATCTTCCTGGTTTCAAAATATGTCCTTCCACACATGATGAAAAATAACTATGGAAAAATCGTGAACACAAGTTCCATCAACTCCATTGCCGGTGATAAAAGCGAAATGTTCATACGACACGTTTACAATGCATCAAAAGCAGCTGTTCGTGGTTTAACCATGGGTATGGCATGTTCATATGGAAAATATGGAATTACTGTAAATGCTGTTGCTCCCGCTCTTTTTGAATCCGAAATGACATCAAATACTCTTTTCAAATCCGAAGAATTCCTGGAAAGATACAGCAATGTCGTACCTCTCAATCGTCCGGCTAAAAAAGGAGAATTAAACGGGCCGATCATATTCCTGTCATCAGAAGCATCTTCATATATAACAGGACAGACAATTTTTGTAGATGGCGGTTTTTCAGTGGTCTGATTTAAAAGATAAAACTCCCCACTTCTTTTTTACTATTTATAAGAGGAAAAACTATGAAATTTGATGAAGATAAAATTATTCAAAGTACAATCAACAGAAAGCAGTTAAAACCTAGATTTTCAAAAAATTCAAATGTTTATGACTCCTTCACTGAATTAGAAAAAAAAGCTTTTGAAGAGGGCAATATCTCAAAAAAACATAAGGAACTCATGGCACTATCTATTTCCATCGTTATTAGGTGTGAACCCTGCATTGAATGGCATGTTCAGCAAGCCTATTTGGCTGGTGCATCCGATGAAGAGATATTTGAAACTATAGATGTAGCTATAGAAATGGGCGGTGGTCCTGCTGCTGCTTATTCACGATTTGCTTTAAATGCATTAGATTTCCACAAAAAACAAACTACCAATTAAATACTAAAGTTATATCACAAAAACTGTAATTAACATATTTTTGAATTCATTTACTCTCTTTTTAATTAGAAAAAATTATTCAACTTAAATTCTTCTAAATAATTTGATATGCTTCATACTATTTTAAAATATTAAAATTAAGGCAAATATCTCATTCTAAGTACATTGAACCCTATGGCTACCGCAAATAAAGCTAAGCGATCATAGAGACCTATGACATTAAACAACATACCAATCATTGCCGAAATTCCAACTGTGGCATGGACTATTCTGTTTCTCTTGTCAGAGAAATAATTTTTTAAACCTTCAACTATTTTCATGGTCCCCCCCCATTATATCATTTTCGGATATATTTTTTTTTGATATATCAATTTTAGATATATCGAGATCTTATATATTATGGTATATAAAGTTTGGGTTTTTTTCAAAAATATAAAATTTCAACAGCGTTTATACAGGCAATCTAGTTAAAAAAGTACATTGGAAACTGTTCCAAATATGGATATAACAATCATTATCTAAAGAAATATTTTAAAGGAGATGAAATGTATGATTATGGTAACTGCCAAAACAGCTAAACTTTGTGAAAAAATTATATCAAACAAAAAAAATCTAATTCGATCTACTCATTTAGAGCCAGATTGTATTAGTTATAATTTATATGATAGAACTGAAGACAATAATACTCTGTTAATGCTTGAAAAATGGAAAACCCAAGATATGTTAAATTTAAACATACCAACAGGGCCTTTAAATCATTTAATACAGCTATCGAAAATATTCTATCAAAAGAAGTGGATATTGCCATTTATTCCATTAATGAATTAATAATATAATCTAATTAATGAAGTATTTATTTTTAATTTATTAAAATAGTAAAAAATCTATAATTTTTCTGAGTGCCGTATTTATATAGTACTTTAATCAATTAATCACCAGTTAGCACTAACTGAAAAAGAAAGGTGGTCATATGAATTGTTCAAATTGTGGAGAAGATATTGGAGAAGCTAAATTTTGCCCGCAGTGCGGTAGCAAGGTAGAAGAAATCATGGTTGCTGAAGAAGCACATGTAGAAGTTTCATCCGAAAAATACTGTCCTGAATGCAATGTAATAGTTGAAGAAGCTAATTTTTGCCCAGATTGTGGTGGAAAAACAGAACCCGTTCTGAAAGAAGAATTGGAAACAAACGTTGAAAAAGATACTAATTACGCAAGTAAATATTCAGTTCAAGCGTTTTTAGACAGAACTGCTGAAAAATTCGAAGGTAATGAAGTATTTGAGCTTGAAAACGATTACCTGCTTGATGTTAATCTTAATGGTAAAGTTTGGGCAAAACTGGGATCTATGGTAGCCTACACTGGTGAAGTGAAATTTAAAAAGCAGAGTTCCCTTGAAGGTGGAATTGATAAATTTATAATGAAAAAAGTTAGCGGTGAAAGCAGTAAGCTTATGTCAGCATCAGGATATGGAAATGTATTCCTCGCCGATGACGGTAAAAGGGTAACCATTCTAAACCTTGAAGGCAGCAGGTTATATGTAAATGGAAACGATATCCTTGCATTTGAAGAAAACATCGACTGGGATATTAAAATGATGTCTGGTGCTGGTTCAATGTCCGGAGGAATGTTCAATATAAGACTCCAGGGATATGGAATGATAGCCATAACAACTCATTATACCCCCATAACACTTGCAGTAACCCCAGACAGGCCAGTTTATACTGATCCAAACGCAACAGTAGCATGGTCTGACGGATTATCCATTGACTACAAAACAGATGTGAATTTAGGTACATTACTAGGCAGAAGCAGCGGCGAAACATTCCAGATGGCCTTTAGGGGCAATGGTTTCGTAATTATTCAGCCTTACGAAGAAACTGCTGTAGGTCTTGGTTAAGTTTAAAACTGATAAAATCATGGTTAAATCTTAAAATTTTAACCATGCACCCTACTTTTTTTACTTATTTAAAATAAATATATTTTATAAAGATAAGCACGCGCATAATTTTTTTGACAAAACAATATTTATAAACAATGATCACATGATATAAACCCGTTTAAAAAAGATTAATTTCAGGAATAAGATATGGAAAAATGCGAAAATAGGTGGATTTAATGATGGAAGACATATATGAACGCTCACTTGCTGGAGAAATTACAAAAGAAGACGCTTTAAAGCTTGTAGATTCAAATCCATTCCAGTTATTTGATACTGCTGACAGGTTGCGCCAGGAACTTGTAGGTGATGAGGTCACCTTCGTTGCCAACAAAGCCATAGATATTACAGATCACTGCATGATTGGATGTGCTTTTTGCTCTTTTAGAGACCATGTTGGATATGAAATGACAACCGAAGAAGTACTGGAAAGTATTAAAGAAGCAAAAGACATAAAGGCCACTGAAATCTGCTTATTCGGCGGTATTATGCCCCACATGACAGTGGACTATTACTGTGATCTTATCAGTACGATCAAGTCAGAATATGATATCTGTCTTCACGCATTGTCCCCTGTAGAAATTTATCAGACCGCAAAATCATCAGAAATGAGCACATATGATGCTTTGAAGGCCCTTAAAAAAGCAGGGATGGACACCATGACAGGTGCATCTGCAGAAATCCTTGTAGATTCTGTAAGAGAACAAATATGTCCTAAAAAGGTCACGACAGATGAATGGGTTAACATAATTAAAGAAGCCCATAATTTAGGCATTCCAACCACATCCACCATCATGTACGGCAGCGTAGAAACATGGGAAGACCGTATTGACCACATGATGATACTCAGAGATATACAGCGTGAAACAGGGGGCTTTACAGAACTCGTCCCAATGACATTCTTAAATCAAAACAATGAACTGGGCCAGATATCAGAAGGTGCCAGCGGAATGGAGGATCTGAAAGTGCATGCAATTGCAAGGATTCTCTTTGGTAGAGACATGCCCAATATTCAAGTTTCATGGATAAAAATGGGTATTAGGGCGTCACAAATAGCCTTACACTGCGGGGCAAATGATTTAGGAGGCACCATGATGGAAGATAAAATATCTATAGCTGCAGGTGCATCAGACGGAGATTATTTACCTCGAGAACGGATGATTGAAATTATAGAAGATATAGGGCGAATACCAGTAGAACGTACCACTACCTATGAACGTGTTTAAAAATCATCATATATGGCATAGCTGTATAAAGATATGATTGCCCAAATTATTTTTTTATTTGTTCTAAAATCTCTCAAAATTGAGGTATTATTATGTACCAAAAAATAGAATGTGTTTAAATTAGTTCTATTAAGTAAAATCTAAACTTGTTTTCCTAAGTCAACAATTTTATAAAAATTAAAAATAATGTACATCGGCCATCATATATCTAAAATATAAACTCTTCTTAAAAAGCTCATAAAAGATTTATACGCGCTTAATTTGGCCATATCTTTTATTCGACTATATTGCATTATTATCATGCCCAAAGACTATTTTTAATAAGTTTAATAGTATATTGTAGCATTTACCTGTTTTCCCATTTAAAATCAGTAAAATCATTTTAAAAATTCAGTTTTCATTTATTTAACCATTACTTGTCATTTTATGTTAGAAAAATTTGAATCTCTACTAAAAACTACAAAACGACTCTTTTAGTGAAATATGGTTAAAATAAGGTAAAAATTGGTAACAATTTGGGAAAATGCTTATTACAAATCTCAAAAATAACATATACTGTCTTTAAATGGAATTAATTATGACTGTGTTCTTATAACTTGTTTGTTCACTTTCTTTAGCCATTTAAATTTGTTTTATCTGGATACTTGCAGCAGGGAATAATTTAGGAGTTTTTAAATGCCAAATTTATTTACACGTGCGCAAAAATTCAGATTAGATTTTTTAATCCCGTTGATTCTAAGTCTTTTAGTAGTCGTTACCCGACTTCCATTTACAAGCAAATTTCTCTATGAATGGGATTCAGTTAATTATTCCCTGGCATTTGAAAACTACAACATTCTGCAGCAGCAGCCCCATCCACCAGGTTACTTGCTGTATGTAGCTCTAGGAAAAGCTGTTAACTATCTATTCAATGATCCAAATATTAGTATGATATTTTTATCAATACTTTTCAGTATTTTAAGTGTTATCTTAATCTATTTTATGGCCAAAGATATATTTTCCAGAAAAGCAGGTATCATAAGCGCGTTATTACTAATATTCAATCCATTTATATGGTTTTACGGAGAAATTGCAAGCATATATATTTTCGAGGCATTTTTCAGTATTTTAATAGCTTATTCCTCATATAAGCTTTTTAAAGGTAATGAAAAATTTATATATATTTCTGCATTTGTACTCGGCTTATCTGGAGGTTTTAGAACAGACATAATTGAATTTATGCTTCCTTTATGGATATTCTGCATATGGAGTGCCAGAATTCATTATACCAAAATTGTTAAAGGTCTGCTGACATTTGTTATTGCTCTATTATTATGGCTATTACCCTCAGTTATTTTAACTGGAGGCCTGGAAAGTTATATCCATATTTTAAGGTACACTTCTGAAGCTGCAAGCTATACTTCCCTAATATTTGGTGCTAGTATCAGCCAGCAAATCCTAAATACCGGAGTTTGCATCATATGGTCTTTAGTTGGACTGACTCTAATAGGAATTTTAATTACAGCACTCTTTTTAACTTATCACAGGAAAAATTTAAAATCTAAAGTCATATATTATCTTAAAATGCCTTTAACTATCTTCTTTCTACTATGGATCATCCCTTCTTTCCTATTTTACTTGTTTATCTACATAGTGAAACCCGGATACTTACTGACAATCCTGCCTGCAGTCATGATCATATTAAGCTATATTTTTATTCGTATTCCATCAGATATACACTTTAATTTCCCTAAAATATCTATAAAGCAGTTTTTAGGCATTATATTACTAATTTATGTTATATCAAATACCATCTACTTTGTATATCCATATAATCTTCACAATGACCAAATCTGGGAAACACCTACCGATAAAATGGAAACAAATCAGGAGATCTGGTTTGGTATAGATGTAGGTTTGCTTTATGACAACGCTAAAATTAATGCAAACGATGAAAATACCCAGTTACACATTGAGAATATACTAAATATCTCAAATTCAGATCCAGAGAGTACCATAATTGTTATTAGAGATATTACCCGGGAAGACGAAGGTTTCAACTGGAGAAAAGCAATGTATTATCTTCCAGGCTACGATGTTTATTATCTATTTGACCATGAAAACTCAGGAATCGAGGGTAATGTTTCTGTATGGCATGGTAAAGACCACAGCTACAATATATCCAAATCTAGCGTCGAAGATATAAAATTAAACTCGTCTACTACCAAGATCATCTGGGTAATGAGCAATGAGACCTCATTTTACCAGGGAGTAAAAGATAACATGGGAGTAATTGGAATTAATCTCCCAAATGGCATGAAACTTTATTATTCCTATGTTGGAAACCAGACTTCAGATATAAAAATAAGTGGTTTTGTCTTCCAGCGCTGAATACTAATATTTATTTTATAACGCCGAATATTCTATCCGAACTTTGTAAATCAATGCTCAATTAACACAGTAAAAAATTATATTACCATGATAATATAATTAAAAAATAACACATGTTATAAAAATTTAACAGTTAGTTTAAAACTAAAAAAGAGCAAATAAGTTAAATTTTATATATAAATAAGTATCACGGAGATTTACTATGCCAAAAAGATATGAGGGAATGGCTTACTGGGAAATAGTAAGCAGACAAATGGGAGTTGTAACTAAATCAGAACAGGAAAGATTTAGAGACGCTAAAATTACAGTTATAGGCTGCGGTGGGATTGGGGGTGCCACAACAGAGATGCTTGTAAGGATGGGAATTGGAAATCTCAGAATAATCGATAAAGATGCTTTCGACGTTTCAAATATTAACCGCCAGCTTATGAGCAGTTTCTACAGCGTAGGAAAATCCAAAGTAGAGACAACTTACGAGACTTTAAAGTCGATAAATCCATTTACAAATATCGAAGCCATTGAAGAAGAAGTAAATGAGTACAATGTGGAAAGGATCGTTAAAGGCAGCGATATTGTTATAGACGCCCTTGATAACTTAGTTACACGAATTATAGTTAGCAGGCATGTTCAAGATTTAGAAATACCATTTATTCACGGCGCAATTCACGGGACAATGGGGCAGGTTACTGTTTT
This sequence comes from Methanobacterium veterum, assembly GCF_000745485.1. Classification (NCBI taxonomy): domain Archaea; kingdom Methanobacteriati; phylum Methanobacteriota; class Methanobacteria; order Methanobacteriales; family Methanobacteriaceae; genus Methanobacterium; species Methanobacterium veterum. Next base: position 534,698 of record NZ_JQJK01000009.1, on the reverse strand, counting down.
CACAAAGGACACACCTACGTATGAAGAAATGTTTAAATTACCTTCATGTGGTGAAGAATTAACTGATGAAGTAATTAAAAAAATAAAAGACATTGGTGCAGAAGTTCCCCCAGTTATTGGTCCCGTTCCAAATATAGTTGGATGTTTACAGGCTTTTGAAGCTTTTAAACTTATTACATTAGAGGGGGAACCAATTATAGCTCCAGATATTTTAATGTTCGATTTACTTAATAAGGAACCATTTTCAGTGATTAAATTCTAAAATTGGAAACTTTAACCCAAAACATCTTGGGAGAATTTTTCAAATCCAATTTTTTCTATAACTGCACCCACCCTTTTTTCAACACCTTGTTCACTGTAATAATCTATTATTTTACCTATTAATGCAATTACTTCATCATCTGAAAGATTTTTAGCCAGCAGCTTGGCAATTCGAGGTTTAATTCCACAATTTCCCCCAACCAGTAGCTTCCAACCCTTACCAGTTCCAATTAAACCAATATCACGGACAGCAGATTCACCGCATGAATTAGGGCATCCTGAAACAGCTATTTTAAGTTTACGAGGAGTTGGAACCCCACAATAAAATTCATTGATCCTCTGACTCATCCCCACACTGTTTTGATACCCTTTTTTACAGCAGATATCACCTATACAAGATTTAGCAGGTCTTACACATTTACCAAGGTGTCCCCCAGGTTTCATTCCAAGATCTTCCCATACGCTGTCTAAATCTTCTTCCCTAATCCCATGGAGAGATATCCTTCCTTCAGAGGTCAATTTCATTATTTTAATATTATATTTATCCGCCACGCCTGCTATTTTCCTTAACATTGCAGAATCAACTATGCCTCTAGAAATATAAGGAATAATAGCATATGTTTCCATATCTTTTTGAACAGAAGCTCCTTTTTCTGGTATATTTTCTTTCAAATTTTTTACCCCCTTTTAAAGGTATAAAAAGCCGGATACATGATCCTCCCACATAAACCCAAATATTTTGCATTTTATTAAACAATTGAAAAACCTTTGAATACGAAAATATTCATTAGAAATATTCTATCTTGACAAAAGAATAGTTTAATAGTAGTTATACTCCAATAAAATTAAATATGTTGTTATTTAATGGTTTAATAATTGAAATATTTTTTTCAAAACATTTATATACCAGTAAAAGGAAATCTTCTTCCGGCGTATAATTACTCTAATTATCATGGAGGTAAACAATGTCAGACAAAATAGGACAAGTTATTGAAAATATTGAAAAATGCGGCACAAAGTTCGTAAGGCTGCAGTTTGTAGATATACATGGAACCCCCAAAAACATGGCAATTCCACTGGTTAAGCCAGATCAAATGGAAGATATATTAAAAGACGGCCTTTTATTCGATGGTTCCTCTGTTGAAGGATTTGTAGATATTAATGAAAGTGATTTAATTCTTAAACCAGACCCTGATACTTTTTCAACTCTCCCATGGAGACCAGAAGAAAAAGGTGTTTGCAGATTTATCTGTGACGTCTACTGGCCAGAAGGAAAACCTTTCGAAGGAGACCCAAGGTACATACTCAAAAGGGCTTTAGAAAAAGCTGAAAAAGCAGGATATGAATATAACGTTGGTCCAGAGCCAGAATTCTTTATATTAGACCAGGACGAAGAAGGAAACCTGATCCCTAACGATAACGGTGCATACTTCGATGTAGAACCTGTAGACCAGGGAACTGACATCAGAAGACAGCTAGTCATGGATCTGGAAGCTTTAAACTTTGATGTAGAAGTAAGTCACCATGAAGTGGCCCCAGGTCAGCACGAAATAGATTTCAAGTTTGATAACGCATTAAAAACTGCTGATGCAGTAATCACATTCAAACAGGCCATAAAAGCTATTGTAGACACAATGGGCTACATGGTAACATTCATGCCAAAACCATTCTTTGGAGAAAACGGAAGTGGAATGCACTGCCACCAGTCATTATTCAAAGGCGGTGAAAACGTTTTCTACGACCCAGATACTGAAACCCAGTTATCACAGGAAGCAATGTACTTCATGGGAGGTTTATTACAGCACTCCCCAGCTTTAACAGCAATTTGTGCTCCTACCATAAACTCTTACAAACGTTTAGTACCAGGATACGAAGCTCCTGTATACGTAGCTTACGGTCTCAAAAACAGGTCTACACTGGTAAGAATTCCTGCATCCCGTGGAAAAGGTACCCGTGTTGAACTGAGAATGCCTGACCCATCCTGTAACCCATACCTTGCATTTGCTGCAATGTTAGAAGCAGGTTTAGACGGTATGAAAAACAAAGTCGACCCTGGAGAACCAACTGAAATTGATGTATTCGGAAAAAGCATAGAAGAACTCAAAACTCTCGGAATAGATGTTTTACCTTCCAGCCTATGGGAAGCATACCATGCACTTGAAAAAGACGATGTTGTGAGATCCACATTAGGCGACCACATATACACTCAATTCAGAGATATTAAAAAGGCAGAATGGGACGATTACAGGATACAAGTATTCGATTACGAATTAGACAAGTATTTAACTATCTAATTCCCCCTTTCTCATTTTTAATTTTTTTTGAAAAGTTTAAATTAGTCAAAAATCAATAGAATTTCAGCACCTAAATAAAAAGCGTTTAGGTTTAATTTTACAGTTACAATTTTATATAACTCAAATTTGGTGAAGAAATGCCTGATGAAACTGATCGTAAAATGATAGAAATCCTGAGGATCCTTGCAGATCAAAATAAAGTTCTTGGTGCAAAAACAATTGCAGAAGAACTGAAACGAAAAGGTTATAACTTGGGAGAGCGAGCGGTACGATATCATATGCGTATTCTAGATGAAAAAGGGTTTACAGAACGTATAGGATATGCCGGTAGAGAAATAACTGAAAAAGGATTAAAAGAACTTGAAAAAGGTCTTATTTATGATCAAGTAGATTTTGCCTTCTCTAAATTTGAAGGAATGATATACAAAACTTCTTTAGACCCACAAGAAGGTAAAGGAGCAGTAATCGTAAATACATCCAGTTTTATATACGACCAGAAAGTGGTCGACATAATTAAAGAAGTATTCAGTAAGGGAATTGCAGTAAGTCCCTATATTAAATTCAACGATAACGGATCCAGTGAAGAAAAAACTTCGGATAATGACGAAATTATGTTAAATACCATTTGTGGTACCACCATAGATGGAATGCTCTTAAATGCAGGAATTCCCGTAATTCCACAATATGGAGGCCTTGTAAAAGTAGAAAAGTATGTTCCTAAACGTTTTACCGAATTAATATCTTATAAAGAAACATCCATGACTCCTATTGAAGCATTTACTGCAAAAGAAATAACATCAGTATTGGATATAGCCAGAGAAGGGACTGGATTACTTCCTGCAAATTTCAGGATAATCCCTGCAGTTGCAAGAGATAATGCCGTTAACCTTTTTAAACAATTCCAGAAAATAGGAATATCTGGACTTTTAAAAATAGGTAAAAACGGAGAACCTGTTCTCGGAGTTCCCGTAGAAGATGACATGGTCGGTATTGCCATAACTGGAGGAATAGCTCCACTTTGTGCTGCAAAAGAAGCAGGCTGTTCTGTTAACATCAAATTAGCCGAAAACATAATGGAATTTGGAGATATGGAAAAATTAGTTCCTTCAAAACCTGCATTAAAAACCAGCACCTCTGAAACTGGAGAAAAAGTTAAATTTTTACTTTCAAAGGCATGGAACCTCATATACAACGTGGACTTTGACATCGAAACACAAAAGGGCGACGTAATCGTAAATGTATCCTACGTAAATAACGATGACCTTGACGATGCACTTGAAATAATAAACCGTGTATTCCAGACTAAGCCAGAGTACTGTACAAGTAAATTTTATAAAATAATTCCCCATGCAGACGGCGACAGAACTGGAATTGCCACAGTATGCAGCTTTACCATTGACGGCATACTGGTTAAAAACGACATACTTGTAACTCCAAAATACAGCGGAATTCTTGAAATAGAAGAAAAAGGTCCGAGGTTTACAGAACTCACATCCTACAGCGGATCATCCCTTGATCCCCATGAAGTTTACATTTCAAAGGGAATGACATCAGTTTTAGATTCATTGGAAGGAACTGGAAGGATACTTGCAAGTTTAAGAGAAATTCCATACATGGCGAGGTCAAATGCCATAGACATTTTAGATAAAGTTCAGGAAGCAGGATTTTCAGTCCTTAAAATAGGAAACCCAAGCGAACTTCTTTATAATGCAAAAGTAGAAAGGTATCACGTAGGTATAGCAGCTCCCGGTGGCCTAAACCCGATTGCAGCATTAAGCGAAGAATGCATACCAGTTAATGTAAAAGCTGTGGAAACCATGATGAACCTATCTGATATGGAAGAATTTTAGATCTTCCAAAAGCTTTATTTATTTTACTGCTGATTCTTATATAAGGTGTAATCAAATGCTTATCGACAAAGTTACATACGAACCAATTGGAACCATACACTCTCCATTCAAAAATCTAGAAGGTATGCCTATACAGCCAGTAGGTGCAAAAGGCGTTGAAGGAGAGATACATCTAGACGAAAAATATGAAGAAGGACTTAAGGATCTTGAAGGATTCTCACACATAGTTTTAATCTACCATCTTCACCTTTCAAAAGGATATTCACTACAGGTAAAACCATTCTTAGATACTGTAAAAAGAGGAATATTTGCAACTAGGGCCCCAAAACGTCCAAATGCAATAGGAATGTCAGTAGTGTGCCTTGACAAAATAGAAGGATCCACAGTATACATATCCAACGTGGATGTTGTTGATGGTACTCCCCTTTTAGATATCAAACCATATATACCTAATTTTGATAAATGTAAAGGTGAAGAACTGCGTATCGGATGGTTTGAAGACAAACATGAAGATGCAAATCATAAAAAGTCGGATGATCGATTCGTAGATTAAATTATCTTCTTATTTTTATTTTTATATAATTTTAACTTCTAATTTTATAAATTTTTTGTATAAAGAGCGTTTAACTTAATTTTTTAATATAAAAAGCTTTTAAAAATCTTTTAAACAAATTTAAAAACTCGAATTATTCCATAGTGCACATCAAAGCTATAATTTAACTTTTATCATCCAAAAAAGCATGAAAAAACTATTTAATATATAAAATCCAAAATATAGCATAATAATAATAGGAGGAAGATATAATGAAATTAAGTGCAAGGAACCATATTAAAGGAACTGTAGAAAAAGTTGACGAAGGCGCAATTATGGCCAGCGTTAAAATAAAAATTGATGCCCCAGACACAATAACCTCCGTAATAACCAAAGAATCCATTAAAGATCTAGATATCAAAGCAGGCGATAAAGTAGTAGTTATCGTTAAATCCACTGAAGTCATGATCGGAAAAGAATAATTCTTTATTCTTTTTTAATATTATAATGTTCAATTCATATTCGCAATGGATCTAATTTTTAATTCTTATTAAAAGTATGAAAAATTCTTTTTTAGTAATTACAATTTTATCGAAAATCAATCTTTTAAAAGAACCGGAGCCAGCAAAAATTAAAAAATTTTTGCGGGTCAAAATTAATATTTTGACATGACTTGGAGGGTATGTAACTTTCTCCGGTTCATAAAGATATAACATTTAGAAATAATAATGGAAGGACCGATTAAGGTGGATGGGACCAAAGTATTTCTACTTTGGTTCAAGTTCTATCGGCATGTCATACATTACATGTCGTTATATAAATAGTTTTCTATGGATAAAGAGTTTAATATTTGATTAAAAATAAATAATATTAATCTATTTTGATTATATCTGCAGAAACTGCTTTAAATCCAATAAATACTCTTTTCCCAATATTTAAATCCAGTTTTTCACGTGAAAGTTCAGTAATATCTGCGACGATATTATATCCACCAACGTCCACATCAAGACGCACAGCATCGTCTTTAAACTGCATTTTAGTTATTGTTCCTCCAAATGTGTTTCTAACACTGGACTCATGAGGCTCAAGGGTTACAAATATACTACCTGGACTTAACGAGATAAGGACATCATCTCCAACGTCAAAATTTTCTGCAGTTGGGAGAGTTATTTCATTTCTATTTAAAGCAACCTTCATAATCCGTTTTTCGTTATCTACAGCAGAAATAGTGCCTATCATTTCGTTTAAATCAACATGTTTTTTTAAAGCCCTGTTGACTTTGATAAATTCGAACAAAACCTGTTTGCCTTCATCTGTAAGCTCGCTACTGCCTCCACCTCCTTTTCCACCCCTTTTTGTGACCACGATAGGTGAACCCAGTTCTGTTTCCATAATTTCTATATTCTTAAGGGCAGTTCTATAGGGAATATCTGTCTCTTTTGACGCTTTAGCAATGGATCCATATTTATCTATACATTGAAGAAGCTTAGATTTCTTATTGTTCATAGATATGGTTTTATCGCCCATTTCGATTTCTACGTCCAATTTATATCTCATTTTTTTATCTGGCATAACAACCATCTTTTTACCTTAAGGCGTCTCATGATTAATTTTTACAGCTGAAATTTTACGTATTTAAGGATTAAAAGTTCTATTCATCCTTATTTTCTTCCAGATTTTGAATTATTGGACAGCCTCATCTTATATTATAATCTATTTTTCAAACTTTTCTATAAATTTAACTGATTTAAATTTGACAATCCAAAAATTAAATAGATATGTTTATATATGCATGTCGCATATTCAAGTATAACAAATATGTGGTGATGATCATGCCAGTGATAATTGATACAGAAAAGTGTGGTAAAATTCAAAACTGTCCTGGAGAAGGACTATGCATAAAAATCTGTGAACAAAATGCAATAGAAGAAAGAGATGGTGATGTATTTCTGATACCTGAAAAATGCGACGATTGTGACTTATGTATTCAAAGCTGTCCAAATAAAGCAATATCTAAGGAAGGGTAAAGATGAGAATAGAGAGAAACGGCAATCAGGTACGTTGCCTGGATTACAACAGCGAAAACTGCATAGGCTGCGGGATATGCGTAGATATCTGCCCAACTAATTCCTTAAAGTTAGGCCCAGTCCTACCTATAGCCAGAGGACTGCTAAAAATGGATTATGTTTCAGTAAATGAAGACACATGCGCTTTGTGCGGGTTATGCGCATCTGCATGTGCATTTAAAGCCATGAAATGCAGCATAAATGGCGAAGATATGGCCAAAATGGAAGTGTACCCAAAATGGTCCCATGAAACAGTTGTTAATGATGATGCCTGTGCATACTGCCGTAAATGCGAAAGCGTCTGTCCAAGAGATGCAATAACTGTTACAAGAACACTCCCTAAAAGATCAGATCTTGTAATTGGTGAAATCGAAATTAAAGAAGACGAATGCATAAACTGCGGCATATGTGAAGAAATGTGCCCTGCAGAAGCCATTAAAATCAAAGAAACAGGCAAAAATTCATACAGCATCTCAGTTGACGAAGACAAATGTGTATATTGCCTTGTATGTAAACGAGCATGTCCTGAAAATGCAATAAAGGCAGCATGCAGATTATGTTCCTATGGAGAGTACGAGCTAGACCCTGAAAAGTATTCAGTTACAGGTAAATTAATCTTAGATGAAGAAGACTGTATTAAATGCGGATGGTGCGAGGATATCTGTCCAAAAGAGGCAGTAACCGTTATAAAAGCATTTGAAGGTGAAATATCTACCGGAAACACTGAATGTAAAGGTGATTCTTGCCATGCATGTCATGATGTTTGCCCATGTAACGCTATAACAGTTGTGAACGGGGAAGCTCATGTGAACCCTGATCACTGTATACTCTGCGGTGTCTGCACTAATGTATGCCCTCAACAGAATATAGTTATAAAACGGAACAACATGAACCTGGAAAACGTGCGCTCAAAGTCATGGGATAAAATATTATCAAACCTGACAGAATAGACAAAAAATTAATTTTACAGGATATATTGCGGCCAGAATATATCCTCCTCCCTTTTTTTCACAGTTCATATTTTTAACAAAAGTTTGATTCATTTCGATACGTTTATATAGACTTCTCGATTAAAAAAAACATTGTCACATAGAACTGGTAGTTGATTTAACCAAATTACCTTGTGAGTCTAAATTAGAAAAATAATCTAATTTAAGTGCAATTGGAGGCGGTAAATATAAATACAGAAAATAAAACGATTTTGGATATAAATAATATTGATTGGAACAGAATGTGGAACGAAGCACTCCAGAAAATGCCCCGGGAAAATGAAAAAACTCGGTGGGATAAAATCGCACCAAAATTCAATGAATGGATGAAAACAGATGACTACCCCCAGATTTTAGCATCAAAAATCCATAAAGAACCCAATTATAGTGTTCTGGATTTAGGCTGCGGCAATGGAAGCATTACACTTGAAGTTGCAAAACATGTCAAACAGGTGACTGCGGTAGACATGTCAGGTGAAATGCTGAAGTTTGTTGAAAAAAACGCCCGAAAAAAGGGCATTTCAAACATTGAATATATGCAAAGCTCAATTGAGGACCTTGACCCTGACAAAATAGGCCAGTATGATGTAGTAATAGCATCACGATCACTTGGAAACGTCCTTAACCTTAAAAAAGAGCTTAAAAAGATAGACAACATTGCCAGAAAGTATGTATACATGACACACTGGAGTGCAACAAGTCATCAGTTCGAAAAAGACCTTTCCAAAATTATAGGTGTACCCCACTACATTTCCCCCGATTATATGTATGTATACAACATGCTCTACCAGATGGGCATATATGCCAGTTTAGAGCCGATTGAATGTGTATCCCGACATATATATCAAAATTTAGACGATGCAGTAGAACGCCGCATATGGAAACTGGGGTGGACTGCCAGTAATATCGGAGAAGAAAAAAAAGTGAAAATTGAAGACTTTTTGAAAAATAAACTCGTTGAAAGGGACGATGGAACCCTTGAATACACCACCAATGATCCTAACTGGATGTTGCTGTGGTGGAAAAAATAAATTAAAGTTATATAGGCGGTAAAATGGATAAAAAAATTACAGTGGGAGTAATAGCGGTAATCGTAATTGTAGCGGTTGTGGCAGGATACATAAGCCTTGGCAGCTCCATTCCCGGCACAGGCAACGCTACCCTCACAGATATGACAGGGAGGACTGTTCACGTGCCTGGTGAAGTAACCTCAGTACTTGCAACATCTCCCCCTGTAACCAATATAGTTTACATGTTAGCCCCCGATAAACTTGGAGGCTGGAATTCAAACTTAACGGCTGATTCAAAGAAATACATGCCTGAAAAATATCAGAACCTGACGGTAATCGGAGGATGGTTTGGTACATACACAGGTAACCCTGAAACGTTCATAGCAGCAAACCCCTCTTTAATATTAGATGACGTGAGCGTGAGCGGAAATAGTTCTTCTGCAGCACAAATAAGTGATATGCAGAGTAAAATGGGTAGTATATCCGTAGTGGCAGTTTTAAGTTCAACAAATGTCACAAATTATACTCCTTCCATCCAATTCATTGGAAAAATACTTGGAGAAGAGGGACAGGCAAATAAACTGATATCATTCTACAACAACGTGTCAAAAACTGTTAACAGCACAGTTTCCAGTATACCAGAAAATGAAAAGGTGACTGTTTATTATGCTGAGGGACCATCTGGTCTTCAGACAGATCCAAGCGGCTCATCACATTCCCAGCTTATAAACCTCTGTGGCGGTATAAACGTGGCACAGGTAGCAGTTAAACAGGGAATGGGAATGTCGCAGGTTGGAATGGAACAGGTGCTCAGCTGGAACCCTGAAATCATCATAACCAACGACAAACAGTTCTACAGCAGCGTTTATTCCAACTCATCATGGAAAGATGTCAAAGCAGTTCAGGATAAAAAGGTTTATCTTGCACCAACTTCCCCTATAGGCTGGTTTGATAGACCTCCAGGTGTCAACACCATTATTGGGATACCATGGACAGCTAAAGCACTCTACCCCGACAAATTCAAGAACTTGAACATGACAAAACTGACAAAAGAATTTTACTCAGACTTCTACCATTACAACTTAACAGACAGCGATGTGCAAGACTTACTAAACAATCAAATGTCCTAAAATTAGATAAATATACAGGCAGGATACTGTATCCTGCCCCTTTTTATTTATGGACATGCAATATACAATACATCTTTACTTAATTTCACACATGGAGGGAAAAAATGGGCAATGATACTACTACCCAAAAAATAGGTCCCCAGACCCTTAAAAAATCAATTCAAAAAACCATTAAGGAAACATCTGTAATAAGCATTTTAATACTACTGCCAGTTATCTTATTTTTTGCATCCTTTTTAATAGGAAGATATCCTGTTTCACCATTAGACGTTCTAATGGCTCTTTTACCAATTAAAACAAATTTATCCCCTGCAGTTTACACTGTAGTCTGGGACATAAGGTTACCTAGAATAATAGCGGCAATGATAGTCGGCGCTGCATTATCAGTTTCAGGGGCCTCATTCCAGGGAACATTCCAGAACCCGCTGGTATCTCCAGATATTCTCGGTGTTTCAGCAGGTGCAGGGTTTGGAGCCGCTCTGGCCATTTTACTAGGCTCATCTCCAGTAATGATACAGGTCATGGCATTTGGATTTGGCCTTATTGCAGTCAGCCTTACCTATTTCCTGAGCAGGAACTTCAAGGGCAACACCATTTTAATGATGGTACTTGGAGGAATAGCCATCGGTGCGCTGTTTTCAGCACTTACCTCCTGTATTAAGTACCTTGCAGACCCTAACAGCAAGCTGCCGGAAATTGTATACTGGCTTATGGGCAGTCTTTCTTCTGTTAACAGCAGTAGCATAATGATGATTATTGTGCCTATATTAATCGGTTTTACAGCCCTTTTACTGGTAAGATGGAGACTCAACGTTCTTTCTATGGGTGATGATGAAGCCCGAGCGCTTGGTATAAATATAGACAAGTTGAGAATACTTGTAATTACATGCTGTACACTTTTAACTGCCGCCGCTGTAAGTATAAGCGGCATTATAGGTTGGGTCGGCCTGGTAATACCACACGTAGCCAGGATGATTGTAGGGCCAGACCACAGAAAACTTTTACCTGCAAGCATTGCACTAGGCGCATTTTTCCTGTTGTTAGTGGATGATGTGTGCAGGACTGCAGTCTCAATTGAAATACCCCTAGGAATATTAACCGCAATAATTGGAGCTCCTTTCTTCGTTTATCTTCTCAATAAAGGTTACGAGGGATGGTCATGAGCAAAATTCTTGAAATAAAACATGCAGGATTCTCTTACAATCAAAAAGAGGATATTTTTAATGATGTGAACCTTTCACTTGAAAATGGAGACGTTCTATGCATATTAGGTCCAAATGGAACCGGTAAATCAACTTTAATCAAATGTATGAATGGGCTGCTTAAATTAAACAGTGGAAATATACTCATAAATAACCAGAGCATTCATTCACTGAATAAAAATGATTTAGCAAAGATAATAGGTTACATACCCCAGTCCCATAATTCAACATTTGCATTTTCAGTCTTCGATGTTGTTTTGATGGGCAGAGCACCTCATTTAAGTTTAACATCAGTTCCAGGAGAGAAAGACTGCAAAATAGCTGAAGAGGCATTAAAAAGCCTTGGAATTTCCCACCTGACCGATAAAACTTACACTGAAATCAGCGGGGGAGAACGGTAGATGGTGCTCATAGCAAGAGTTTTAGCCCAGCAACCCCAAATACTGCTTCTTGATGAACCAACATCACATCTGGACTTTGGAAACCAGATACGTACCCTCGATGTTATAAATAAACTGGCAGAAAATGGATTATCTGTCATTATGACTTCACACTTTCCAGATCATGCTTTCTTATCATCCAATAAAGTCGCAATTATGAACGGAGGGACAATTATGGAAATGGGAACGCCAGAAAGTGTTATTACAGAAGAAAACATGAGGCGTGCCTACAACATAGACGTTAAAATAATGGAAGTAGACGAACACAGAAAGGCATGCATTCCCATGCCCATAAAATAACTCCAATATTGTTACTTTTTTTTAAACTTATATGTTTAACTGATATGTTTATATACACATATCGAACAGATTCATAATTGACAAAAAAATCAATCCTGCTCAATTCGCTATTTATTTTCTTCAATATTTGCAGGATCAGGTGATCAAAATAGACCCTAACAATGAAAAAATTGTAAAATATGACTGGAACGAATTGTGGAACGATGCCCTTGGAAAATTACCTAAAAAAAACTCCAGATCATGGGATAATGTAGCACCCAAATTTAAAAAAAATAAGGGAAAAAATGACTATTCCAGAAGGCTTTTGGAGAAAATAAAATTAGAACCTGAGGACACCGTACTGGATATAGGGTGCGGCAGCGGTAATATAACCATACCCCTTGCCAGGAAAGCAAAAAAGGTCACATGTGTGGACATTTCAAAAAAAATGCTCCATTTACTGGAAAAAGACGCTTTTGAAAATGGATTAAATAATATTAACCCTCTTAACAGGCGGCTGGAAGATGTGCTGTTAAACAAGGATATAGAGCCCCACGATGTGGTTGTAGCGTCGCGGTCTCTAAACGGAGTTTATAACATCAAACAGATACTTGAAGAAATCAATGAAATTGCTAAAAAATACGTTTATATCACATTATGGGGCGCTAATAATGTAAAATTTCAAAATGAAATATCAAAAATCATAGGAAGAGAATTTCACCAACATCCAACTTATATATATGCATATAACATGCTCTATGAGCTGGGAATTTATGCAAATATCGAAATTTTAAAGTACGACAACAGCAGTTATTATTCCAGCGTTGATGAAGCGATAGAAACCTTCAGGTGGAAAATGGTAAACCTGAACCAAACGGAGGAAGATATTTTAAGGGAATATCTGGCTGAAAAAATGGTTAAAATACATGATTCCAAGTTTAAATTCCCACATAATAAGCCTGATTGGGCATTAATCTGGTGGAAAAAGGAATAGAATAGTTAATAATTGAATTATAGAGACATAAAAGCCAAATATCGTAAATTACGTTTATTAATTAAAAATCCACGGGGATAACAATGAATATGAACATGTACGAAATTGTAGAAGACTATCTAAAAAATGGCAAGATAGGAGCTATTGCAACTGTTATATCAAGAAATGGGTCTGCTCCACGAGATGTAGGTGCTAAAATGTTTGTCGGAGAAGACGGTAAAATTTATGGAACCATTGGCGGGGGTAATCTTGAACACATTGTGTATAAACAGGCCATGTCCACACTGGGAACAGGAAAACCTGAAATGATCCACATAAGGATGGACAGTGAAGAAGTGGCATCTGACGGCATGATCTGCGGTGGAGACGTAGATGTTTTTTTAGAACCAGTGCATGAAAAAAATCTTAAACTTTACAGCCGCCTTGGAGAGTTAAAAAGAATGGGGTTAAATGGAGTCCTTGTAACACAATTCAACGGAGAAAAATATCTTAAGACAGCTGTAGAAGAAAATGCAGAAATAAGTGGAGATGATATATCCGAAGAGGATAAAAAAGCCTTCTTAAAACATATCCATGACACAGATCTCCACTTCAAAGAGGGGACAATCATTGAATCACTCCATATTGCGCCGCCTCTTTATGTTTTTGGTGCAGGGCATGTTTCACAGTTCATCTCCAAAGTTGCCAAGATGGTAGGATTCTATGTTGTTATCATCGATGACCGCGAGGAATTTGCAAATGAAGAGAGGTTCCCTGATGCTGATGAAGTCCTTGTTGAGTCATTTTACGATGTTTTCAACCATTTAAACTTCACGGGAAGTGAATACGTGGTAATCGTTACAAGGGGACATCAATTCGACAGAGATGTGCTTATAGAATCCCTGAAAAAAGACACCAAATATGTGGGCATGATCGGGAGCAGAAGGAAAGTGAAAATGGTTCTCGAGCATATGAAAGAGATTGGACTTGACCCTGAAGCTGTTGATAATGTTTATTCCCCTATTGGACTTTCCATTAATGCAGAAACACCTCAAGAAATTGCAGTTAGTATTGTAGGCGAGCTCGTAAAGGTAAGAAGATCATGATATTGCTCTATTAATTTATAGCTGGATTTAGCATCCTTTTACTTTTAATTTAAATTTATAGCACGTTGTCATGGCTTATTTAAAGCGATATGTAAAGCTAAACGTGTCTATTAAAAATTACGGAGGCACATAGACATTAAAGGGGACATAATACAACACATATTACTTAAAACAAGAATTTAAAAGCGAAATATACAAAAAAACAAATTTTATGCAATAATGTTTCAAATAGAGATTTAACAATTAAAATTAGGTGAATTAAATGGATAAAAAGATTATAGTGGCTGTAGTGGCCGTTATTGCAGTTATAGCAGTGGTAGCAGGGTACATGAATTATGCAAATGCAATTCCTGGCACAGGAAATACCACTATCACAGATATGCTGGGAAGAACCGTCCATGTACCTGGTGAAATCAATATGGTTTTATCTACATCCCCAACAACAACCACAACAGTCTATATGCTGGCTCCAGATAAACTAGGAGGCTGGAACTTTAACCTCACAGACTCAGCAAAGAAATACATACCTTCAAAATACCAGAATCTACCTACAATAGGTGGCTGGTTCGGTCAAAATACAGGTAACTACGAAACATTCATATCAATGAACCCCGATGTTGTGCTTGAGGGCTATAATATTCAGGGAGATCCAAACTCCACTATAACTGAACGGCAGAAAAATATGGGCAGCATTCCTGTTGTAGGTGTGCAGGACACCACAAACGTAACACAGTATGCTCCTTCCATTAAGTTCCTAGGGCAGCTGCTTGGAGAAGAAGAACAGGCAGACAAACTTATATCATTCTACAACAACATGACACAAACCGTCAACAGCACAGTTTCAACCATACCTCAAGACCAGAAAGTCAGGGTTTACTACGCTGAAGGAACAGCAGGACTGCAGACAGACCCATCAGGCTCAATGCACGGCCATTTAATAGACCTTTGTGGAGGAATTAACGTTGCTACTGTCCCTGCAAACCTTAAAAGCGGAGGTATGACGCAGGTATCCATGGAACAGGTTTTAAACTGGAACCCAGATGTTATAATAACTGAAAACTCTCAGTTCTACAACAGCGTCTATTCCAATTCCTCATGGCAGGAAGTTCCAGCAGTAAAAAATCACAGGGTTTATCTGGCACCAAATGCGCCTTTCAGCTGGTTTGACCATCCTCCAGCAGTTAACACAATTATTGGGATACCATGGACTGCCAAAGTAATTTACCCCGACAAATTCCAGAACTTGAACATGACCAAACTCACTAAAGAATTTTACTCAGATTTCTACCACGTAAACCTGACAGACAGCGATGTGAAAAACATACTGAACAACCAGACAATTTAAAACATACCTGCCTAAAACCTTTGAAATTTAGGAACAGGAATTTATCCTGTTCAATTTTTATGCAGAAATCCATCTTAATTCAGCATGTTCAATCGATACGTTTATATATACATTTCGTAGATTAATGATCATCAGTGATAAAAATGGATGAATACACAACGTTTCTTGAAAAAGCTAAAAAACTGCATGGAGGAGTCTGTGCAGGTGTAGTCATGGGGATTAGAATGAGTATGGCTGCAATGAGAGAACTCGGCATGGATCCTGCAAAACAGAATAAGGATCTTATAGTATACGTTGAAGTAGACCGCTGTATGACAGACGGCGTGCAGGCCGTAACGGGATGCACCCTCGGACATAGAAATTTGAAATACAACGACCATGGTAAATTTGTAGCGACCTTTATCAACACGAGTAGTGGAAAAGCCATCAGGGCCTCAGCCAAAGATGACACATGTAAATCAAGTCATGGTTTCTGGAAATGGGCTGAAAACCTTTTTAAAGGAAATGGCAAGTGCGAACCATCACCTACTCCTGAAGATATGGAAGAAGGGGTGGAAATTGTATCAGGATTACCCGAAGAAGAACTTTTAGTACTGGAAGAAATTCAGTTTGAAGTACCTGAAAATGATATTCCGGGCTTTCCAAAACACATAGCGACATGTGAAATTTGCAACGAACATGTGATGGATGGTAAAGAGCTTTTACTGGGCGGTAAAATCATTTGCAGGTCGTGTGCATGTAAAGAAAATTTGTTGAAAGAATTATTTGAATTGTAGCCTGAACTACAGTTTTAATTTTAAAAGGAGCAAAATTAAATGGATAAAAAAAATCACTGCAGTTGTAGCTACTGTCACTGCACACATGATATAAACTGTACCTGTGAATGCTGCACTGCACCAAAACCACACAAAAATCATTTAAGAGAAAATAAAAAACAGCGCGACCCGCAAGATGGGATCATTTAAACTAAAAAAATGTGAAAATCAATTAGAAATTCACTTATAACATATAACTTTCAGGAGGAGATACTGATTAAACTGGAAGATATTGACTGGAACCAGATGTGGAAAGAAATACAGAAGCATGAAACCAACCATTCCCAAAATGAAGGCGTAATAGAAGCCCGATGGAACAGAACAGCTGCACAGTTTAAACGATGGATGGAAGTAGATGACTACCCCCTGAAACTGATGCAGCGAGTGAAATTAAAGCCAGAATGGTCCCTGCTTGATATCGGCTGCGGCGCAGGTGCAGTGTCAATACCCGCAGCAAAAAAAGCCGCCAGGGTTACTGCACTAGATATTTCAGGTGAAATGCTAAAAATATTAAGGGAAGATGCTCAAAAAGAACACATCTCCAATATAACATACATGCACCGCTCATGGACCGATATCGTGGTGGGAGATGATATTGAACCCCATGATGTCGTGGTCGCATCCCGATCCGTGGGGAGGGAGCCGGATATTCAAAGCGCCATTGAGAAGATTGACAGCGCAGCATCCAGATATGTGTATATCACTGTTTGGGGCGGTGGGGAACATAGTCACTGTAAAGGAGTCCCTGCAGTTCTCGGCAGACCATACAGGAACACTCCAGACCATGTATACTTCTACAATATTTTGCAACAGATGGGCATACGTGCCAACGTCGAACACTTGGAGTGCCACAGCCGCCTGATCTACAGCGATCTCGATGAGGCCATGGAAAGCTGCAGAATTAGCCTTGGCCCTTTAAGTGAAAAAGAAGAAAAAAAAGCAAGGGCTTATCTAGACAAAACATTGATAAGGCTTGAAAATGGGATGCTTGAAGTGCCAGACAGCAACCGGTGTGGTCGCTGATGTGGTGGAAAAAATAGATTAAAAAAAACATAATAACTAAAAAACAATATGATAACCGGAGGCGTTATTTTTGAAAATAAGATGTGATTTCGTAACAAACAGCAGTTCAACAAGCTTTATTTTAACTGCAAAAGAAGACATCATAGATGCCAACTTAAACCACTTTAAAAAAACAGACAAAATTGGACTTGTACAGCTACTGACATTCGTAAAGGATGAACTGAAAAAAACAGGCCATACAACAAGAATAAACGATGAAGAATACTACTTCACCGTGAAAAAATTCAACATTGGAAAATCTGTCTTTTTAGATGACAGTATAAATCCTGATGAAATCTCAAGAACCGATTTCAGCAAGCTTTCCAATGAAGAACTATGGGATATTATAAACTGGATAGTTGTCAAAGGTCAAAGCCAGGACCTCTACGGTGTTGGGGCTACCCAGACAACCGATCCAAAATGCGACTGCGAAGAGGATGCGAGAGATCTTTAGATGATAAGGAAACACTTTGAAGGATATAACTTCGTTGGAATTCCTGAAACTGGAATTACCTTCAGGTGGGGTGCAGACTTTTCTGAAGACCCTCAAATGGCACCCTGGCCAGAACTTGCGGACATATCAATATCCAACTACTGTACAAACAGATGCAGTTACTGTTACAGGAAAAGCAGTGAAGAAGGCAAGTTCATGTCCCTTGAAGATTACTGCTTTGCCCTTCAGGAGCTTAAAAGCGAAAAATACGGCAGTATCTTTCAAGTTGCACTTGGTGGTGGAGAACCCCTCCTCCATCCAGATTTTACAGAAATAATCAGGATAACAAGGGAAAAATTTGGAATAATACCAAATTACACCACAAGCGGCAAGTTTTTCAATCCAGAAAACATGGAAGCCACCAGGAATTACTGCGGGGCAGTGGCCATATCATGGGACCCCTACAGGGACCTGACCACTGAAGAGCTTTCAGAAATTGGGTCTTGCTTAAAAGATAACGGCATCCTTGCAAATATCCACTATGTGATCTCAGAGACCACCATAAATGACGCCGTGGACCTTTTAAATGGGAAATACGATGAATACATCAAAGATTTCAATTCAGTCATATTCCTAACCTACAAACCCACTGGACGGGCTGAAAACGACGGGAACATAAAATCTGCAGGCCCACTAAAATCGTTCCTCGATCTTGTAGATAATCCAGTTACCGGTGTGAAAATAGGTTTTGATGCCTGTTTTGTTCCAGTCCTGATGAAAGCCACCGGCGTAAATGTTGACCTGATAGACAGCTGCGAGTGCGGGTTTTTTTCGGTTTATATTGATGAAAACCTTGATGTGACTCCTTGTTCCTTCTGCAACGACAGCAGCTACCACTACAATTTGAAACAGTTCGGTTTTGAAGAGATATGGGAAAGTAAGTTTTCAGATTACAGGGATTACATAGATAGCAGCTGCAAATCAAGCTGTGATGAATGCGAAAAAGCTTCGGGGTGCAGGGGAAAGTGTCCCTTCTTTGATGACCTCTTTTTATGTGGTCTAATTGATTAAATAAACACTTTTATATTTTTTATAATAACCCTTGTTTTTCAAGACAAACCTCATTTTAATTTACAATATTTTATTTTTAACTTTTTAAACAGTTTAAATAGTTTCCAATGTACATAACTAATAAAACAGGCCATGATTTGCAGAATAATTTAAGTTTTTTACTCTTTTTTATTGTTATATCCCCAAATAACGTTTCTATAGTAGATACACCACATAAAGCTACATGAAGTAATACTATCATCATTACTAAACCTAAATAATTAATAATAATTTAGTTAACGATTTTTATTAATAACTGCATATAAAATCCCTGCCGATTTAGTAATACTCACCTTTAGAAAAGTATTTATGTTAAAATTACTTTATTTCGCTTATCTTAAGTTTAATTTGTATAGTATTACTCAGATCATGTTCCAGGTTATAAAAGTATGAGCACGGCCATATTGATAACTTTTAAAATATTTTTTGAGGAAATATTTTGCAAATAACTTAGGTTAATTGTAAGGAGGCGTTAAAAATTAAAAAAAATAAATTATATTTAAGTATAGGCACGGTAATTGCGATTTTAGTAATATTTGCAGTTGCCCTGTCATTTGGCTCAACTTCCCGAGCTGCAGACGAATTAGTTGTTGCTGGAGGGTTTAGCCATAGTGGTGAGCCAGAAGGGGGTTTTGATCCTATCAATGGATGGGCAAGTACAACAGAACCTCTTATCCAGAGTACTCTCTTTAAAAGAGATAACACATCCCTGGTCAACGATTTAGCCACAAACTATTCTGTTAGCAGCGATGGGTTGACATGGACAGTTAAAATAAGAGATGACGTTAAATTTACAGATGGAGTACCCTTAACAGCAAAAGATGTTGCATTTACATTTAATAAAGCAGCCAATGGCACTAGTGGAATGGATTTATCCATGTTAAATAGTGCTACTGCTTTAGATAATACCACAGTCCAGTTTAAATTAAATGATCCTCAGTCAACATTCATTTATAAACTTATGGGATTAGGTATCGTTCCAGAACATGCATACAACAATGAAACCTACGGCCAGCAGCCTATAGGATCTGGCCCATATAAACTTGTACAGTGGGACAAAGGACAGCAGGTGATACTTGAAAGGAACGATGAATACTATGGTAAAAAACCCTACTTCAAAAAAATAACCATTCTGTTTATGAAATCAGACGCTGCTTTTGCTGCAGCTAAGGCAGGACAGGTAGATATAGCCGAAATTCCAGATTCATACGCAAACCAAACAGTGAATGGTATGAAGAGCATATCCCTTGATTCCATCGACGCTCGAGGAATCAGTTTCCCAATGCTGGCAGATACAGGGGAAAAAACTGATGATAATTACACCATTGGAAATAATGTGACATCCGATACTGCAATCAGGAAAGCCCTGAACATTGGAATTGACAGGCAAGCCTTAATCAACGGGGCACTAAATGGACAGGGATCTAAAGAATTCACCGGTGTAGACAGGTTACCATTTGGAAATAAAGCAGCTATTTTTAAAGACGGAAATACAACAGGAGCAAGTGAAATTCTGGATGCAGGGGGCTGGAAAGATACTGATAACGACGGCATACTGGAAAAAAATAAAACAAAAGCAGAATTTACCCTTGTATACCCCTCTGATGATCAGACAAGACAGGCACTAGCTGTTTCAGTAGCTGAACAGGCCCAAAAACTGGGTATAAAAATAAATGTTGAGGGTAAAAGCTGGGATGAAATTGATGCACTTGCATACTCAACCCCAATAGTCTGGGGTTACGGATCCATAGACCCCACTGATGTGTATTTGAGGTACTACAGTGTTCGTTCAGGCAGCGGAGAGTGGAGTAAATACAATAATGTGATATTCTACAACAATTCTGAGGTAGATAAAAATTTAAGAAAAGCTATGACAACTTTTAACAACAGCAGCAATAACTACTGGAAAGCTGCTGCATGGGATGGGACAACAGGATACTCTGAAAAAGGAAACGCCACATGGTTGTGGATGGCTACCCTCAAATATGTCTACATCATGATAGATGATTTAGATATAGGGACTCCAGGACTCCAGCCCCACGGTTCAGATATCTTTAACAACATATACGACTGGAAACGAATTGAAAACCAGACCAGTTAAATTTGAATACTGAAAATATAAAATTCTTCAGTATTTACTTATTTTTTTAAATAATTAAATACTAATGAGCTATTTATCATAAAAATTGTTTATTAATTTTTATTTTCAAATTCAATCTTTAATAAATTAAAAAATAAGATTATGGACTTAATATAACTATACCTACAGGTTTTCACCTGAAAATTAATTTTTAGAGCTTTTTTTGTAAAAATATAGTACAAAAATTTGATTTTAGTATTACAATCCATCCTAATAAATTTAATTTAGTAATAAAGCATTACAAAATAGATTTAAGTAATACGAGCTTTTAAATATCTCTTAAATTAGTAATACTAGCATATAGAAAAGTATTTATAGTAAATTTATTTTATTTAGCTTATATTAAGTTAGATTTGAATAGTATTACATGAATAACGTTTTTTACCAAGAAAGTATTATTAAAATGGCATTAGGATTCATAAAAATAGTTTTGTGGTAAATACCATTCAAAAACTTAATTTTATCTTAAAAACGGATTAGGAGGCATCCAAATTAAAAAAAATCAACAATATTTAGTTATAGGTGCAGTTGTTGCAGTTCTAGTGATTTCTGCAGCTGCACTGACACTCGGTTCAACTCCCAGAGCTGCAGATGAGCTCATAGTTGCTGCAGCAGGGACATATGCAGAACCAGAAGAAGGGTTTGATCCCCTCCACGGATGGGGGTGCGGCCATATGGACTATGAGCCATTGATACAAAGTACACTCTTCAAATCAGCTGATAACGGCAGCATAATAAATGACCTTGCCACAAATTACTCAGTCAGCTCTGACGGGTTGACATGGACTGTGAATATAAGAAATGATGTTAAATTTACAGATGGAGTACCCTTAACAGCGAAAGATGTTGCATTTACATTTAACACAGCAGTTGGAAGTAATTCAGAGTTAGACATGTCCAATCTTGAAAATGCAACGGCAGTAAACAGCACAACAGTTAAATTCAAACTAAAAGAGCCGCAGTCCAGCTTTATATGGAGACTTAGGTACGTTGGAATTGTACCTGAACATGCATACCAAAAAGAAACCTACGGCCAGCAGCCTATAGGGTCTGGACCTTATAAACTGGTGCAGTGGAATAAAGGACAACAGGCAATACTGGAATTAAATGAAAATTACTATGGAAAAAAACCGTACTTCAAGAAAATAACTCTACTGTTTTTAGATAAAGATTCTTCATTTGCAGCCGCTAAATCAGGCAAAGTAGACTTAGCAGGACTTGATAACAGCTATGCAAATCAAAGTATAGATGGATACAATTTAGTTGCTCTCCCATCATCAAGTGCAAACGGGGTTTCATTCCCTATGCAGTATGACACAGGTAAGAAAAGTCTAAGTGGAGAAGTAATAGGCAACAATGTAACTGCAGATATAACCATCAGGAAAGCCCTGAACATAGGTATCAACAGAACTGCCCTTGTTGAAGGTGTACTGTATGGAAAAGGAGATGTTGAGTACACTGGAGTAGACCAGCGCAGCTTTGGAAACCCTAAAGCAAAAGTCAATGACTCAAACATAGAAGGGGCCAAAAAAATGCTGGAAAATGCAGGGTGGAAAGACGGCGACGGCGATGGAATCCGCGAAAAAAATGGTACCAAAGCAGAATTTAAGTTATACTATAATTCAGAAGACCAGACAAGACAGGCCCTCTCTATGGCCGTCAGCGAACAGGCTAAACAGATGGGGATAAAAATAGACCTTATAGGTGCAAACTGGGATGAAATTTACGCTAAACAATACAGTTCAGCCGTTTTATATCAGTACAGTAGTGCAGATACATTCAGCCTGTATATGCAGTATCACAGCAAAGAAGCAGATTCTGGATACAACAACCCCGGTCTTTACAACAGTTCTGTTGTAGACGGTTATTTGGAAAAAGCCCTCAGATCCACAGATCAGGCACAGGCCACAGAATACTGGAAATTAGCTGCATATGACGGAAAAACAGGTTACGGACCTGCAGGAGATGCAACATGGCTGTGGTTAACAACTAAGGACTACCTGTACATGGTAAATAAAACCATTGACATAGGAACACCTCAAAATAACACTGGAAAAGACATTTTAGGGAATATCTACGAATGGAAACGCATAAATGAAAATAAAACCAGTTAAACAACCTCAATTACATCTAAATTTTAAAAAAATGAACATCAAATAAAAATTCTGATGTTGATCTTTATTTAAATTAACTTACAGGCGGAGGGTAACTAAATTGAAATATGAAAAATTATGGAGCTTTTCTGGAAATGGAAAATTATGGGCCTTTGCAGGGAAAAAAACCCTGAAATTAATAAGCCTTTTAATTGCAGTTTGTCTTGTTAGCTTCTGGCTTGTTGAACAATCTCCTATAGATCCCGTAAGGGCATACATTGGAGAAATGTCAATAACTCCAGAGCATAAAGCTCAGCTTGAAGAATACTGGGGAGTTAACATGCCCCCTCAGGAAAAATTCTTAAACTGGGCAGGGAACATAGCCCAAGGAGACTTTGGAACTTCACTGATTTATAGAATTCCAGTTACGAACGTGATTGGTGAAAAATTCACGGCATCGCTGATCCTCATGATGACTTCCTGGTTAATTTCAGGAATTTTAGGTTTTATACTTGGAATAATCGCTGGAATGAAAAAGGGAACGTGGATAGATAAAACAATAAAAACTTACTGTTATATGCTTGCTGCCACTCCCACCTTCTGGCTGGCGCTGGTCCTGCTGATGGTATTTTCCGTGTATTTAGGATGGTTTCCAATAGGTCTAAGCGTGCCCATAGGTGTCACCTCCGGCAATGTGACATTTTTAGACTGGCTGCATCATTTGATCCTGCCTGCACTAACTTTAAGCTTAATTGGAGTTGCCCAGATTGCGATGTTTACACGGGAAAAACTAACAGAAGTCTTATCAAGTGACTATGTACTATTTGCAAAAGCAAGGGGTGAAAAAGGATTAAACCTGGTACTTAGACACGGAATTAGAAATGTTGCACTTCCTGCCGTTACTTTACAGTTTTTAGGGTTCAGCGAACTGTTTGGAGGGGCGGTACTGGTTGAACAGGTGTTTTCATATCCAGGAATTGGGCAGGCCGCTGTGGCTGCAGGGTTAAGATCAGATGTGCCCCTACTTTTGGGAATAGTTCTGGTCAGCGCAGTATTTGTGTTCTGCGGAAATACAATAGCAGATATTATATACGAATTCGTTGATCCAAGGATAAAACAGGAGGCAGAGGCATGAACACTACTGTAACCATGAAAAAAGGGTTATTTAAAGGGTTGAACCTGCGGCAAAAGACCATTTTAATAATAGGCCTCACCTCGGTTTTACTGATTACAATAGTAATTTCCAGCTGGTTATTAAGCGGCGAATCACTGCCAGTGAATTTTGGAGCTAAAAACCTTGCCCCTTCCATTGAACATCCATTCGGGACAGACTGGATGGGGCGGGATATGCTCACAAGGACTATAGAAGGGCTTGGACTGAGCATAGTAATTGGAACTATTGCATCCACATTTAGTTCTGCACTGGCCATAATTTTAGGGCTGCTTTCAAGCGCCGGTAAAAAAGCAGATGCCCTTGTATCATGGTTGGTGGACCTGTTTCTTTCTATTCCACACCTCCTTTTAATAATCCTTATTTCTATTGGACTTGGAGGCGGTGCAGTTGGAATTATTGTGGGAGTAGCATTAACTCACTGGACAAGCTTAACAAGGGTTGTGAGGGCAGAGATCAAGCAGCTTAAAACTCAGGAATATATCCATATCTCCCAGAATCTCGGCAGGTCCAAGTGGTGGGTAGCTACCAAACATATAATGCCGCATTTAATTCCCCAGATACTGCTAGGTACCATTTTAATGTTTCCCCACGCAATTTTACACGAAGCCTCAGCCACTTTCCTTGGTTTTGGGCTTTCACCACATGAACCTGCAATTGGAATAATCCTTTCAGAGTCCATGAAGTACCTGTCAGTGGGGTACTGGTGGCTGGCATTCTTCCCCGGATTATCGCTGCTGATTGTAGTTCTGGTATTTGACCTGATTGGAGATAATTTAGGAAAACTGATGGATCCAAAGAGTGCACACGAATAAAGGTGTTAAATATGGAAAATAAGGTTGAAATAAATATTGAAGAAGATTTCAGTACTGAAATTGGCATAGCTAACAAATTCAATAGTGAAACAAGTGTGATTTTAAATAAAAAATTACTGAATATAAATGATGAAGAAAAAAATAAAGGCGAAATCCTGTTAAAGGTAGAAAACATTTCACTTTCTTTTATCCAATATACTTCCGGGCTTAGACAGACAAAATTAAATGTAATTTCTAATTTAAGCCTGGAAGCGCGGCGCGGCGAAATTACTGCAGTGGTGGGATCAAGTGGATCTGGTAAAAGCCTTTTAGCACATGCTATTCTAGGAATTTTACCGACGAATGCTGCACTTAATGGCAAAATAGAATATAATGGACAAGAACTTACTCAAAGCAAAAAGGAAGAGCTTAGAGGTAAAGAGATAGCCTTAGTTCCCCAATCTATAAATTATCTGGATCCATTAATGAAGATTTCAGACCAGGTAATAGGAGATGTAGAAGAGGAAGATAAAAAATTAATGAAAAA
Source organism: Methanobacterium veterum (assembly GCF_000745485.1). NCBI lineage: Archaea > Methanobacteriati > Methanobacteriota > Methanobacteria > Methanobacteriales > Methanobacteriaceae > Methanobacterium > Methanobacterium veterum. Next base: position 509,056 of record NZ_JQJK01000009.1, on the reverse strand, counting down.
TATTCAAAGAAAAATTTTCCGCAGGTATGATTTGAAACCAGAAGTGGATAAGATGTTCCCACATGAACTATCAGGAGGTATGGCCAGAAGAGTTTTAGTTTCCACCGCAGTAATAAGCTCTGCAAAACTCATAATTGCAGATGAACCAACTCCAGGACTGGATGAAAAAACCTTAGATGAAACATTGAATTATTTCAAGGAAATGGCAGATAAGGGATGTGCAGTTATACTTATAACCCATGATATAGAGGCTGCACTTAAAATATCTGATAAAATTGCAGTGTTTTATGCAGGAACTGTTTTAGAATTAGCTAATGTTGAAGATTTCAGCGGTGCAGGTGAAAATTTAAGACATCCATATACCCAGGCACTGTGGAGTGCACTTCCCCAAAATGGGTTTCATGAAATTGGCGGCCACCAGCCAATGCAGGACGAAATCATTGAAGGGTGTGTTTTCTACGAAAGATGCTCCAGAAGGAATGATCTCTGTTCTACCAGTACTCCTCCATTAAAAGAGATCAACAGAGGCATGGTCAGGTGCAACAATACCGCCCAAAAAGAAGAAAACTTTAATGAAACTCCTGTGTTTTATGATACCGAAGGGGACGTGATTATAAAAGAAGTTAAAGGGGTGTAACAGTGCGCCTTAAAGGTGAAGATATAAGTTTTGGATATAAAAAAAATAAGCTGATTTTAAATGATGTAAATATCTCCTTAAAAAGCGGTGAAGTACTCGGACTTATTGGAGACAGTGGGAGCGGGAAATCAAGCCTGTGTAAAATATTATCCGGCTATGAAAATAGGTATCATGGAAATGTATCCATAGATGGAAACGAAATTCAACCAAACAGGTACAATCCTGTGCAGCTTGTATTTCAGCATCCTGAAAAAGCTGTAAACCCAAAATGGAAGATGAATGACATTCTTAATGAGGGACACGATGTTTCAAATGAAATTTTACAATCATTTGGCATAAAACGTGCATGGCTTAACCGGTGGCCCAATGAGCTTTCAGGAGGGGAACTTCAGAGATTTGCACTCGCAAGAGCTTTAGGGCCCCAAACTAAATTTTTAATAGCCGATGAAATAACTACAATGGTAGATGCAATTACCCAAGCCCAAATATGGAATACGATTTTAGACATAGCAGAAGAGCAAAATATTGGAGTACTGGTTGTGAGCCATGAAAAAGATTTAATTAAGCAGTTGTGCCAAGATATCCTTTATCTAGATGATATAAACAATGTTTAAATTTTTTATTTTTTCCCAATCGATACGTTTATATTTACGTTTCGCAAGAATTAAAACACCAACGACTTTAGAAAGGTGCAAAGATGAAGGAAATGAAACTTTTAGACGATCTTATATGGGCAGTACAGGGCGAAGACGCGGTTGCAGAAGACGTGAGAGTCGGCGCATCATGGACTGGTGTTAAAGGCCGGTACGGAGGAGTATGCAAAACTTACGGGATTCCAGTACCCCACGGAAACTACACCAAGGACCTTGGAAAGCTCAATGAAAAAAGCACTTTAGAACTTGCAGAATATGCCCGTTCATGGAATTTCGTGGAAGCAAGTATTGGAGTGGCTGCATTAAATTCAATGGTAAAAGTTAAGGGTAAAACAGGAGTAAACGCCATTGATATAGTACTTGAGACATGCGAAAATAAAAAAGTCACCATGGTGGGTAAATTCCCACGCATCCCTGAAATTAAAGCACTTGCCAAAGAACTGTGGGTTTTGGAAATGAATCCATGTCTTTTAAACATTAAAAAGGGAATAATAAACGCAGCAGCAGCAGAATATGTGATTCCAGACAGCGATATAGTGATCGTAACCGGTTCCACACTTATAAATAAAACCATGGAACGCGTGCTGGAGCTGTGCAGAATGGCAGATGCTTACACCATAGTTATGGGGCCAAGCACTACTATGAGTGATGTTTTATTTGATTACGGCGCAGACATGCTTGCAGGTGTGGAAATAGCTAAGCCAGAAGCCCTGCTTAACACCATAAGTCAAAGTGGAGGGATGATAAACTCCAGAGTCTGCGGAGATGAACTTGTTTTCAGAGTCATGGAAGTTTAGAAATGAAAACTGACCCCAAAAAAATGGATAACAGATCCAAAACCATTTTTAAAGATGTTTATCCACAGATAGCAGATCAAATTATCAGGAGGTGCGGAATCAAAGAAGGAATCTGCATCGATATTGGATCTGGCTCAGGTGCACTTGCAATTGCTGTTTCTAAAGTAACTGATTTGAACATATATTCCCTTGATATGGAAGAGGAAATGAACCAGATTGCAAAGAAAAATATCATAGACGAAGAACTGCACCACAGGATATTTCCAGTTAACGGTGATGTCCACGAAATGCCCTTTCCTGATGATTTTGCCGATTTAATTATTAGCAGAGGATCACTGTTCTTTTGGGAAAATAAAGAAGCATCCTTCAGGGAAATTTACCGCGTTTTAAAGCCCGAAGGATGGGCATATATTGGGGGCGGTTTTGGAAGTAAAACGCTTAAAAATAAAATAAGGCAATCAGTAAATAACAGAAAAACAGATCATATTAATATACCTAAAATTAGCATCACAGGGCTGAAATTGATATTAAACCGAGTTCCTATTAAAGACTACCACATATTAAATGACAATTCAGGCCTGTGGACATTATTTAAAAAATAATTTTTAACGCTCATGTTGTGCAAATTACATTTAATTAAATGTAAACTGTTGAATAAATAAATGGAATTTTTTAAATAAGTTCAGCTTAGATTAACCGATATATAAAAATCTACAGTAAAATTTTACACAGCAATGAACGATAAAAACTCACTGGGTGATTTTATGGAAAGTATGGAAGATATTATAAATAATGTAAAAGACCCTGAAACCAAAAAGGATTTAGAGAAGATCATCAAATTTCACGGCTATTTAAGCTCAGGGGCATATATAGGGTACCAGATGTTGAATATAGCAAAAAGAGAGCTTGATATAAAGGACGATGAGAGAATTTTTGTTACCTGCGAAACATTGAACTGTGTTCCAGACGCATTTCAGATTTTAAGGACTCCTACCGTTGGTAACAAAGGCGTGAAAATTCTTGACTACGATAAAATGGCCGTGACCATAAATAGATCCGCAGATAAAGGCGAAAAGCATATGAAAGGCATACGGATATTTTTAGACCCTAAAAAGACTGAAAAATATCCGCTGCTGCACGACTGGTTTATGAACTATAAAAAAGTGCGCCACGAAGAAGTTTTACCCATTTTAATGGAAGCAGGCGAAGACTTATATTCATGGGAAATGGTTGAAATTGAAGTCCCGCAAAAGAAGAAAAAGAACGTTTTAATATGCAAGATGTGTGGAGAATCATTTATTTCATGGGATAACAGCCCCGTATGTATACCCTGTTCGCAAAAAAAAGCCTGAAATTCAAACATAAGGTGATCACGTGGAAAGACAGATTACAATGAAACTTCCAGAAGATATGTACAACGATCTGAAAGAACTGTCCTCAAAAAAAGATAATATTCCCCTTGGAAATCTTATCAGAAGAGCTATTGATGATTATTTAAGAAAAAATAGAATGAAAGGAAATTTATAAATTTCCTTAATCTTATTTTCCAAATGCATACTAAAGATTTACCCTATTCAAACAGGGTGAAAAGAAATTTTATAAAATTTCCTTAATCTTATTTTCCAAATGTTATAATATAATGGGATTTACCGTGTTCAAGGTCTTCCCCTGCTTCAGTATCAAGCTGAACCATTTTTAAGCCGTGTTTTGCAAACATTTCTTCCATTTCTTCTGGGCTGCTTTTGACCCTTACAGGAGGTCCGTATCCAGTATCCTCTTTTTTATAGTCCATAACTGCTATTTTTCCTTCAGGCTTTATAATTCTTTTAAGTTCTTCAATGGCACCGTCAGTTTTTTCCATTGCCACAAAATGGTGGAAAACATTGACCAGAAGGCATATATCTACAGTGTTATCCTCGATAGCTATGTGGTCTGCTACATCAGACTGGATTGGAATAATATTTTTTATTCCCTTCTCCTCAACTTCTTTTTCCATATCTTCAATGGAAGGCCCAAATACATCTACAGAATATATGGTTGCCTCATCGTCCAGCATATCATACGCTTCCATAGATACATGGCCGTCACCACAGCCAATATCTGCAAAAACTTCATTTCCTTTAAAATTCAACCTTGAAAGCACGTCGTGGGCATCTATAAAAGATTCGGTTGATCTTCCCTGAATACGGTGCCCGTTGGATGGGAATAATCCTGTATCACTTGACATTTTTTTATCTCCTTTTTTTAGTGAATAACCCCTTGTTAAAGTACGCCAATAACCTATTCATATCGCTTTAGCACGTTAAAGGCAATTTAAATAATTGTGTAAATTTACAGGTTTAATAAGTTATTCACAGTAAAATAAAATATACGATACGGGAATATATACATTTCGATATGTTACTTTCTTTTAATTTGAAATCAGATCTTAACTTAATTTTTATATTCTAAAACATGCATGAATTAAGCATGCATATTAAAAGAAAAATACATTAAATCACGAAATGCAACTTATACCTCAAAATTTAAATGTTTAAACATTTACATCATGTTTGTACATGGTTTTGATCCATGTGCATGGAAATGGTAATATTACGCTGTTAATATTATTATTTCCTCCACATTTTGTTAAAAAATAACAGCAGTTACTTAAAATATATATGTCTTTAAATATCCACATAACTTTTTTTATGGTATAACTTAAAAAAAATCATTAGCTATGATATTTATATTACTATAAATCCATTCAAAATACGTAAAAATAGGTTATCACCTGGACACTTTGAGGGAGTGTCCAGGAATAGCATGTGATATACTGAAACTTTGCTTTATTTCAAGGAATACGTAACCTATTGTATCATATGCCGGGAGGATCGAGTAGTATTTTCCCATAAAAGTTTCTGGACACTTAGGAGCAAGTGCCCAGAATGACTTTTTATGATACATTTAGATGGTTGGTCCTCATGACTTATATAGCTTTGCGTGTCGGAAGGGAGGACATGATGGTACCATTCGTTTATTTTTTAAAAGAGGCTCCCAGGCACTTATAGGTGCAAGTGCTCATGGAGATCGAATTGTTCGACTTTGATATAGAAGATCCTGGACACGTAGGGACATGTGTCCAGGGACTTTTTATGAACAATCTTAAATAGTTCCTTTTGATTTATATACTTATGCATCTCGTTTGCAGCATACTGTTAAAACTCCAGAAAGATCACGAACAAAAAGATTATAAAAGGAAATATACTGTATAAATAGCCAAGTATGTTTATAACAGCACCCGATTTATATTAAACATTAAACGGAAAATTAACCAAATTATAAATCTCTAAATCCAAAATACATACATATTAAATTATTTAACCCAAAACTAAAGGAGTATTAATTAAATGAGACGTAATACAACAATATTTATTATCCTGCTGGTTGCGGGGCTGTTCCTGTTAAGCACAGTATCTGCAGAAAGTGCAGCAGCCCAGATTACAGACAAGACCGCACCTAAAATAAGTTCATTTTACCCTAAAAGCGGTACCACAGGTATTTCCAGGACAAATACGCTCTACGTTAAGTTCAGCGAGAACGTCAAAGCAGGGTCAAACTGGTCTAAAATATACGTTAAAAACCTTAAAACAGGTAAAAAGGTTGCAGTCAGCAAATCCATAAGCGGCAATGTTTTATACCTCAAAACAGGTACAATGACTTCCTACACATGGTACCAGATTTACATCCCATCTGCCGCTGTAAAAGACGCTGCAAATAATAGTTTAGCCAAATATAAAACTTGGAAGTTTAAAACAGGGACAGCGGCAACCACTATAATTGATAAAGGCAGTAAAAATGTTACTGTCCAGAAAAATGTATTTTACCACGTGTATAAATGGACAACGTACAGGTACAGCAGCTACAATGTGAAAACAGTTTTAACCAACACCACCTATCTTTTAGGTACACCTTACATGGTAGTTAAAGATGTTATTAACATTAAAAAGGTGGGCACCAACAAGTTAATGGTTGCAGAAGCAGTGACTTCCGCAAGTGGGAACACCACCACGTATACTAACTACTACAGATACAGGGGTGCAAACGCGGTTAACTTTTACAAATACATCTTTAAAAAGTACTTTTTAAAGCCGTACATGACATAAATGCAGACATTGCTTTTAAACCGGTGCATGTACAATTTTTTTCTTTTTTGATGGTTAAGTAACTGGTTTAAATACTGCATAACCCCAATAACACGCTTAAGTATTAAAAACACTATTAGCCAGATAATATCATTTAATTTATTGAAGCACGCCGCACAATTTTTTTTAACTGTTTTTCAATCACCCAATATGTTTAGAGTAATTATGTTTGTTCGATATGAATATATATACATTTCCATAAAACAGCCCATTATTTCCTTATAAAATAAACATCATAATTAATTAAATATATTATTACTGGATTTTAATGTTTAAATTAATATTTAAGTACATTTTATGTGATTAATTTTCCATAAAGTATATATTAAACTTTTAAATTTAATTTAATGTTATTTAGATTCAAGTTAAAAAATTCAAGCCTCAAAAATTTTTTCTTAAGAAGTATCTAGATCTAGTGTGATTTTGAGAAATGTATATATACGTGTATTAACCTAATATCGATCCGTAGCCAAGTACATTTCGAGGAGTGTATAAATGTACCCTGGCGACAAAATGTGGAGGAAATAATAATGAAAATGAAAAAATTAGGAATAGTGGTCTTTTTAGTGGCTGTGTCCCTTGCAATGGGATCCGCATCTGCTACAGATGTAACTTCCAGCATGACCAACACCCAAATTCAAAACGCCATCGATACAGACACCAGCGGAACCATAAATTTCGCACCAGGAACTTATACTGGCGTCTATTTGACTACTACCAAATCCCTGAATTTTGTAGGTAATGGAGCAGTCCTTGTAGGTGATGGAAGTCATAATGTCCTGACTATTTCAAGTACAACTGGAACAAACATAACTGGTTTCGTTGTCAATGTCAATGGGCTGAAAAATGGTATAACTGGACAATATGTGTATAACTGCCGGATTGAAAACAATACTATACGAAATGGTGGAGATGCTATCAATATCTACAAACAGTACGGAAGTCTCACAATCAACAATAACACCATAAACAACATGAGTACCAGCTATGGTGATGGTATTTCACTTGTAAACTGTTTAAATGCTGAAACAAGCACTTCCACAACAGTTACAAACAACGTTATAGACGATACTGATTACGGTATATTCCTGGGCGGATATTTCAAAGGAACTGTTACAGGTAACACCTTAACTAACATTGGCGCTACTGGAATGAACATAACTGGAAAAAATGCCGCAACTACCGGTAACTTATATGCAAATATAACCAACAACGATATAACTTCAAATGGTATAGGCATATCCATGGAAAACCCAGATGTAGTATATCTCAACTTAACAGGTAACACAGTATCCAGTGGTTCAGACAGCCTGCATAAAGGTTACTACTACTACAGAGACCCAAGCATACAGTTAATAAACGATCCAGATGACAACGACTACAATAATGTATGGGATCCTTTAACATCTAATGGCCATTAATGGTAACCATATAAACAATTAAAAAAACTTTATTTAAGCCCGTTGGGCTTAAATATCTTTTATTTTTAAATCATACATTTTAAAGCGCGTGATGCTATATAAAATCAAATTTAAACATTACTAAGCTATTATTTTAAGTAAAATATCAATTTACTATCTGAAATTAGATTATATCATATATTAAATTTTTAAATTATACATTAGTGCTCAATTCGATTTATTATTAGTTTATTATTAATTATTATTTTTTATGGCCTATTTAAACCCACTAAACCCGTTTCGATCAATATGTTTATATCGATCATTCGATTACCTAGTCTTATGAATCTTTATTATTATTTTAATTTTTAACTGAGATTCATAAACAAACAAAATAAGGAGGTAAAACAAAATTGAAATACAATAAACTACCCATATTCCTGGTTTTTGCTTTGCTCGCCTGTATTTTAACAGTGGGAAGCGTCAGCGCGGCTGACACTAATAACCCCACAGGCCTTGCAAACTCATCATACCCCGAATATGGGATAAACAACAACCACACCAGCCAGTCTAACTACACAGGCCCGCAGACAAACACCACCAAATGGAATAATACAGTAAGCACTCTTAATGGTACTGTTAATGGTACTATTAGTGGTGGATCTACAGTTACTGGGTCAGACGGTACTATATATTTTGGAAGTAGCACTGGTTTTTACGCGTTGAATCCAAACGGGACAGTTAAATGGACTTATGATATCAGACCAGTATATAGCGCTCCAGCTATTGGTGCTGACGGGACCATCTATGTTTGTAACATCACAGATTTGTATGCATTAACTGATAGCGGAACCTACGCAACACCAAAATGGAATTACACCCTTGCAGGGCAATCCATGGGCATTTCAATTGCTCCAAATGGAACTATTTACCTTGGGACCAGTAATGGTTATCTGTACTCCATAACAGACAACGGAACATCTGCAATAATAAACTGGATCTATCATACCAGCGCTATCGATACTTATGCTTCTGCTCCATCTATTGGGTCTGACGGAACCCTCTATGTTCTTAATGGAAAGGTCTTGACGGCCATAACAGACAACGGAGACGGTACATACACCGTTAAATGGACATACTCCTATAAATCTTCAACGTACGGTGGTATTTCTATTGGTTCAGATGGGACCATTTATGTTGGAACCAGTAAGGTTTTGTATGCCGTAACAGACAATGGCGATACTTATACCGTTAAATGGAGTTATACTCCAGGCTCAACTATTTACTGCACACCTGCAATCAGTTCAGATGGAACTATTTATATTCTAACCGGTGATGGCACTAAATCCACTTTATATGCCATAACAGACAACGGAGACGGTACATACACCGTTAAATGGAGTTACGATGTTGGACTATGCAATGGTCGATGTGGAATTACTATCGGGGCAGACAGGACCATATACTTCGGGACCATGACAGGCATGTACGCTATAACCGATAACGGGGACTATGGAACATTAAAATGGAACTATACCACAAATGGTACTATTCAGAGTGCCCCTGTAATCGGCTCTGACGGCACACTATACGTTGGAACTACCACAGGTGTTTTTTACGTGTTCCAGGATTTAACAGCAGACTTCACAAACACCCACCCCACAAACGGCACAGTAAGTTTCACCGACAACTCTACTAACATTCCAACCAGCTGGAACTGGAGTTTTGGTGATGGTGCAACAAGCACAGAACAAAACCCAACACACACCTACAGTAAATCAGGCAAATACACCGTTACTCTAACTGTAACCAACGCTGACGGTGTTCAGGACACAACAAGCAAAACCATTTACATTGTTTTAGCATCTGCTAACCCTGTTGGTGGAAACTACAGTAATGGTAAGACTGTAAATTTAGCCACAGACGACACCAATGCCACAATCTACTACACATTAAACGGGACAGACCCAACACTCTACGGGACCAAATACACCGGTCCGCTTACAATAAGTAAAACAACCACTGTAAAATACGCAGCAGTGGACAACGGCAACTGGAGCTCAGTCTACACCCAAACCTACACCATCGCGCCTAGCGTAACCGCTAGTCCTGTTGGAGGAAGCTACAACACATCAAAAACCGTGACACTAAAAACAGACGACACCAGTGCTGTTATTTACTACACAACCAACGGAACCGACCCTAAACTTTACGGAACCAAATACACCGGCCCAATCACCATAAGCAAAACCACAACCCTGAAATACGTGGCTGTAAAAGATGGTAACTGGGGCATTGTCACAACACAAACCTACACCATAGACAAAACCGCACCAACTGCAAGCGCCAATTACAAAAGCGGATGGTACAACAAAAACCTGAAGATCACCCTAAAAATGAGCGAAGCAGGAACCATATACTACATCACCACTGGAGCAACAAGCAGCAAAAAATACACTGGAGCATTCACCATAAGCAAAAGCACAACCCTAAAATTCCGGGCAGTGGATAAAGCAGGGAATAAATCTCCAGTTTACACAGTAAAATATGTAATCGACAAAACTGCACCCAAAGTAAGTGCAGTTAGCCCAAAAAGCAGAGCAACCGGTGTTTCCAGAACAAAAACTGTTTCAATCAGGCTCAGCGAAAACGTCTTAAAAAGTGTGAACTGGTCCAAAGTCTACATTAAAAACATTAAAACAGGTAAAAAATGCAAAGCAACCATATGGATCAGCGGAAACCACATATACATCAAAACCAGCAAAAAAGCATCGTACACATGGTACAGAGTATACATACCAGCATACTCCATAAAAGACAAAGCAGGAAACTACCTGACCAAAGGATACAGTTGGATATTCAAAACAGGAAGATACTAAAACCACCTTCCTATTTTTTAATTTTTAGTTATCAAAACACTGTTTTTACATACATATTTAACCAAACTTTACATGTCTTAATTTTAATAAATTCTCACGATATGTTTTCAAAAACACATCAACTTATCAAAAAAATATTTCATAAAATATTAAACCAATTATAAAAAGTAGATATAAAAATAAGCCATTAACAATTTTATCCCACATTTTAAGGCATAAAAACACAGTTATAACATATTTACTTCTTTTAAATGAATTTAAACCAGATAATAAACTTATTAAAACAGTATAAATTTAAAAAAACATAATATCTAAAATATAATTTTAAGTCCACATTTTGATCTAATGTGATATATTAACGTGAAAAATATGTTTTTTATGACCTATTTTAATTAATATGTAACTAAAATTTGTTATTAACCCTCCAAATTGTTCTAACTTAATTAAAACATTAATTTGATCGATATGTTTATATCGATCATTCGTTTACTCCTATTATTATGGATCTATTATTTTTTATTTTGATCTGATAAGCAACTAAAAAAGGAGGTTAAAATGTTAAAGAATAAGAAAACGTTTATATTAGCCATGGTTTTCCTATTCATTTGTATTACCGCTGCAGGAGGTGTAAGTGCTGCAGATGCCCCTTCCGCCAGTTTTACAAGCAATGCGACGGGCGGCAGTGCAGATTTAAGTGTTCAGTTTAACGACACGTCCGCAGGCAGCCCCACATCCTGGTACTGGAATTTTGGGGATGGAAAAAATTCAACTGAACAGAACCCTGTGCATAACTACACCGCAGCCGGTAAATACACTGTCAGTCTAAAGGCAGGCAATGAATACGGTAGTGATACCACTTCAAATTATATCCATGTATATGATTCAGCCGACGCTGCAAACAGGTTCAACAATTCCGGGTTTGAAACAGGCGATTTAAGCGGGTGGAAATATGGAAATACCACAGAGGTAAGCAGTTCAAAATCTCACAGTGGAAATTACAGCGTTAATTTCCGCAATACTGGTAATGCAAGCACGAATTACATTCAACAGAATGTTGATCTAACCATTGTAGATAATATTTCCTTCTGGTGCTGCGGGGACCTTTCCAGGCAGCTTAACGTGTATATTGATGGAGTCCTTGTAAAATCAGTTAGTACCTCAAATAAATGGACTGAATACACGATTTCAACTTCAAGTTACACCGGCATTCACAGTATAACACTGAACTGCACTGGAGGTACTACTACTTATCTGGATGATTTTTCAGTGAGTTTTTCAAAAAACCTGGCTAATTTCACAAGTACAACCACATATAACAGCAAAAAACCGTTAACTATCCAGTTTAAAGATACATCCACTGGCCTGGTAACAAGCTGGCTGTGGGACTTTGGCGATGGTACAACAAGCACCCAAAAGAACCCGCTCCACAGCTACACCAGGGCAGGCATTTATACTGTGAAGCTAACGGTTACAGGGCCTTACTGCAGTTCAACCCAGACCATTGATGATATGGTTAACGTGGTCCAGCCCACCAATGCCAGAACTGGCAAAACTTACGACAGCATCCAGGCAGCGATAGACGATGCAGAAAACGGAGATACCATCAACATAGGCAGTACATCGTACCTAGAAACCTATACTGAAAACGTGAAGGTCACCAAAAGGGTGAACATAGTTTCAAATGGGAACGTGATAATCACCGCTTTAGATGTAAATAATCCCGTTTTCAGCATGCTTTCTGGTGGAAACAATTCCCTGATAAAAGGTTTCACCATAACTGGAGCAGCTGGTTCAAGCGGGATTTATATAGCCCCTTCAGTCAACGCCGCCATCACAGGCAACATTATTACCGGAAATAAAATTGGAATTGATGTTGAGGACGGGACTGCAACTGTAACTTTCAACAGCATATACAACAACACCCTTTACGGTTTAAAGTTTACAGGAAACGGTTTAAACGCTGAAAATAACTGGTGGGGAACCAACAGCCCATCATATGTAAACGGCACCACTGCACCTGGAAAAACAGATATATATGAAGCACAAAGCGGAAGCCATGCTGTTTATGACCCGTGGATTGTGTTAAAAGCCGGTGCAAGTGACGATCTGCTGAAAAAAGGGGACAAATCCACTATCACAGTAGATATGACCCATAACTCCAATGGCCAAGACACATCAAGCCAGGGAACCATACCAGACTTACCAGTAGACTTTAATTACACTCTAGGGACATTTTCTACAACAAGCACAACAGTTTCCAAAGGAAAAGCAAGTACAGTAACAACTGGCGGAAGCACAAGCGGGACAGATGACGCAAGTGTAACCGTTACAGGATGTACAGTCTACATTCCAATTACAGTTGATACTGTAGCACCCACCACAAACGCCACTTCCGGGGGAACATTTCCCACCAGCAAAACAGTGACCATAACCACCAGCGACCCCACTGCAACAATTTATTACACTGCAGACGGTATTGACCCCCGAACAAGCAGCACAAAAATAAAATACACAAAAGCTCTTACCATCAGCAAAACCACAACCCTCAGGTATGCTGCAGTTGACCCTGCAGGAAACTGGAGCCCACTGTACCTTCAAAATTATGTTATTGGAACAGGGGGGCTTGCAAATTCATCATACCCCACATATGGAATAAACAACAGCCACACTGGGCAGTCCAGTTACACAGGACCGCAGACAAACGCAACCAAATGGACTTACAAAGGCATAACCGTATACGGGTCTGCAGCTGTCGGTACAGACGGGACCATATACATTGGAGGTTATAACGGTAAGGTATACGCATTCAACTCCAATGGGGCGTTGAAATGGACTTACACCACTGCAAGTTATATACTTGGTTCCCCTACCCTCGGGACCGACGGGACTATATACATCAGCTGCTGGATGAACAGTACACTTTACGCAATAAACCCTGACGGAACACTGAAATGGAAGTACAAGACTGGAAAATATAATTTCGGCTCATCACCTGCTATTGGTGCAGATGGAACCATTTATACAGTAGATACCAGCAGTACTGTTGGCACCGTATACGCATTATCTTCTAAAGGAACGCTGAAATGGACATACCATACTGCAGGGTCGATCTATGGGTCATCAGCAGCTATTGGTTCAGATGGAACAATTTATATTGCAGATTACAATGGTGCTCTGTACGCGATAAACCCAGATGGAACGCAGAAATGGATATATAAGCTTTTATTCAGTTCTTATAAAAATGCAACAATAAAAAATTCATCTGGAACTACATATTATGTTACTCCATCTATTGGTGCAGATGGAACAATTTATGTTGAAAGCCAGAACAATTTAAGTTACAATTTAGATGGTTACTGTGGCAGTTTACCACGGTTTACATTATTTGTCATAAATCCAGATGGAACACTGAAATGGACATACAATACTACAGAAGAACTCTACGGTGCCCCTGCCATTTCCTCAGATGGAACTATATACATTATAGGCGCCAGTAAACTCTATGCCATAAGTTCCAGTGGAGAATTATTGTGGACTTACAGCATTGGGGAGGTTGCTACAAATGAAGTCGTATCGGCTACTATCGGGCACGACGGGACTATCTATGTTGGAAGCAGCGCAGGCATTTATGCGTTGACCCCAAACGGGTCGCTGAAATGGAATTATGCCGCTGGAAGTATCTGTGCTTCCCCAGTAATCAGTTCAGACGGCACATTATACGTTGGAACCATTAATGGAACATTATACGCGTTTAAAAATATTGGAGCCAATTTCGTAACAAAAACTAGCAGTAAAACAGTCAAATTCACCGATAAATCCACAGGCAGTCCAAAATCATGGTTGTGGAGCTTTGGAGATGGAAAAACTTCCACAGAACAGAACCCAACACATACATATGCTAAAGACGGTGATTATACAGTTACTTTAACTGTAACCAGCAGCAAAGGTACTGATAAATGCACTCAAACATGCACAATAGACAACAAAGCACCGACCGCAAGCGCCAATTACAAAAGCGGATGGTACAACAAAAACCTGAATGTTACTTTAAAAATGAGCGAAACAGGAACCATCTACTACACTACCAATGGAGCTACACCAACTACAAGCAGTAAAAAATACACCGGAGCATTCACCATAAGCAAAAGCACAACCCTAAAATTCATAGCAGTAGACAAAACAGGAAACCAATCCCCAATATACACCGCAAAATACGTCATAGACAAAACAAGGCCATACGTAAAATCAATGTACCCTAAAAAAAGCAGCACAGGCATCTCCAGATCAAACACACTCTACATCAAATTCAGCGAAAACCTCAAAACCAGCATAAACTGGTCTAAAGTGTACATCAAAAACCTGAAAACAGGCAAAAAAGTAGCATTAAGCAAAGTGATCAAAAACAATGTTTTATACCTTAAAACAGGTAAACGGTCTGCTAACACATGGTACCAGATCTACATTCCAGCAGCAGCAATTAAAGACGCAGCAGGAAACAATGGTATTAGATACACATGGAAATTTAAAACAGGAAGATACTAACCTGTTTTCTTTTTACTTTTTTAATTTTTAGATCAAAATTCCTTGTAACCACATGAGTTCAATTTGCACTGATTTATATCCTAATTTTCTACGATATGTTTACAAACACACATCAATTAAACAGTGCCCCATATTTCATAAAATATTAAACCAATTACAAGAGAACACCTACAAAAAAAGATTAATAACAACTCCATTCTATATTATAATATATCAAAAGATTTTTATAGCATATTAGAACTTTTTAAACAATTATAAACCATATAATGGACTTATTAGATTATAATAAATCTTAAAATAATTTTTAGTGTCCAAAATATAATTTAAAATCTATATTTTGATCTAATAGTACGTATTAACATACCGAATATGTTTTTTATAACTCCTTTTAATTACCATATGATTAAAGTTTATTATTAACTCATAAAAGTGTTCTAGCTTAATTAAAACATTAGTTCAATCGATATGTTTATATCGATCATTCGAATACTCCTATTATTATAGATCTATTATTTTTTATTTTGATCTGATAAACAAAACGCAAGGAGGTGAAAAAACGAACGCTAAAAACAGGATAATGATATTTTCTGTATTCATCATAGGCATGTCCCTGTTTGCCACGGCCATAGAACCGGCATCGGCTGCTACAATTAATGTAACGTCTATTATGAATAATTCAGAGATCCAATCAGCATTAGATAACGCTGCATCTGGAGATACAGTTAACTTCCTTGGAAAGCTCTATGAAAACATTCAGCTGACCATCAACAAGACTCTGAACATAATAACCAGCGCAGGGACAATATTATCCAGATCTAACCCCAAATCTGCAGTATTTTCAATTAATGGGCCCCAATCTTCAGGAACTAAAATAAGCGGATTTACAATTAACGCAAATGGTACAGGAATACTTATAAACAGCACCAGCAATGTAATCATCTCCAGGTGTAACATAAGCGCTGCCAACGGGCCTGCAGTCAATGTAAACAGCAGTTCTAACACCCGAATTGAAAACAGTACTCTGACAAACTCAACCACAGGAATTACCGTTTCAAACAGTAAAAACACCAAAATCACAGGAAGTACAGTCAAAAATAACAAAGAAAATGGTATAGATGTGGAAACTTCCATAAACACTACTATAAACAATGACAAAATCACAAATAATGCAGAAAGAGGAATTAAAATCTATAATTCCATTAACACCACTGTTAACGGCTCCACCATAAAAAGTAATGGAAATAACAGCACTATAAATCTGCACTCCACCGGAGGAGGTATTTATGTTCAAAACTCAAAGAACGTTAAAATCACACACAACAACATTACCCACAACAGCCACGGAATAATTGGGGTAGACTCCACTAATCTCACAATAAATAACAATACAATAGACGATAACCATGGGGATGGAATAATACTCCGCGGATATGCAATCAACATAACCATAGATACTAATGAGATAAAAAGAAATTCTAATGGGCTTGAACTGGATTACTCCAAGGGTACAAACATAACCATCAGACATAACACTATAACTGAAAGCATACTTTATTCAGACAGTCCTACTGAAGAGACCGGGAGTGGAATTAATTATGGAGCTGACTATAAAAATGGTGTAGGCGAGACCATAGAACACAACGTAATCATGAATAACCAAAAGAGAAATATAAATGGGCATGATACGAGTGCTACCCTCCTTCCAGTGGGTATAAACTGGTACGGAGTAACATGGTCTGGAAATGAACCTGGTTATTCTGTGGGTCAGGATCTGTTCTGTTGTAAAGTCCTTGGTACTCCAATCAATTTGGTATTGTATAACTCTGGAGGAAACACATATACTGCATATCTCATGGATGTTTACGGCAATTATATAACCGATTTGCCGGATATAAGTGTAACCTTTAGTACCACTGGAGGATTTTCAAAAACATTGACACTGCACAATGGACATGTTAGTGTTCAGATCGGCATCACCCATCTGGGAAATGGTATGGTACTAGTTACCAGCGGCGATGAAACCGCTTATGTATCATTCGATGCTGAAGTAACTAATCCAAACTCTGGAAATGGAAACGGCAATGGTAATGGTAATGGAAACAATAGCGGTAATGGGAACAACAATGGAAACGGTAACGGCGGCTCTGGAAATGGAAACGGAGCAGGTACAAACGGTGCCGGTGGAAACTCAGGCGGTTCCAGTGGAGGAGCATCATCAGGCGCTTCTGCAAGCGTAGGGCTTGCAACAGCTGCAGCAGATGCAGGAAGCTCTGGAGGTTCCAGCCAAGGTGGATCCAACGGGCAAACATCTTCCCCGTCCAAAGATAATTCTAAAACTGCCCAGGAGTTATTCATCGACAAAACAGTTAAAAGTCCAGAGTTCTGGGGCATAATCGGGATCATAGTTCTGCTCGTCCTGATATTCGGAGCTTACTACAGAAAAGACTTAATGGCCATGATCCAAAAATCAAAAAAATAAACCCTTTCTTTTTTCTTTTTTACTCCAAAATTTTCAATTTTCAGTGCTCACAAAACTGAAAGTTTTGGGGCCTTAAAAAATCTGTGATCTTCAATTTTCACATGCTGCAAAAATATTTGGTTTTTGCAGGTTTTAAACTAAAATCAAATGTACATAACTCTGTAAAGCCCTGTTTAAATGGTTATCACATAATATAAATCCAATTTTACAACTTGATGGTCAAATTATCTACTTATATTAATAATTTCATATCCTACTACTTTAATTCAACTTTTTGTGCGTATAGAACCAAAATCTATACGTATTTATATACGTATCGATCTACTGTTATTGTGTTAATTATATCCTTCTTAAAAATTAGAAGGGGGTGAAAAAGACGAACACTAAAAACGTGATAATTGTATTATTCTTACTATTTATATGTATATCTATACATACCTCATTTGTAGAGCCTGTATCTGCGGCCAACATTAATGTGACTTCTACTATGGACAATTCAGAGATTCAAAATGTATTAGACAGTGCTGCTTCAGGAGATACCATTAATTTCCTTGGAACGCTTTATACAAATATACAGCTGACCATAAACAAGACGTTGAACATAGTAACCCGTGTTGGAACAGTGCTGTCTGGGTCCAGCTCATCAGGGTCTGCAGTGTTTTTAATTAATGGATCTAAAGCTTCAGGGACTCAAATAAGCGGTTTTAATATTACAGGTTCAGGTTCAGGAATACTTGTAAACAGCACGAATAATGTGAACATATCTAACTGTAATATAAGTGCTTCTGATGGTTCTGCAGTCACTATAAACAAAAGCAGCGGCACAAACATTAAAAACAGCAATATAACAAACTCCATAACAGGAATTAACATTTCAAACAGTAAAAACACCAAAATCACTGGAAGCACAATCAAGAACAATGCTAAAAATGGGATAGATGTGGAAAATTCTGTAAATACCACTATAAACAATGATAAAATCACAAATAACGCAGAAAGAGGAGTTAAAATTTATAACTCCAACAGTACGGTTATCAACGGGTCTGCTCTAAAATACAACGGCGATAACAGCAGTGCAGGAGTATCCTCTGATGAAGGGGCTGTATCTGTAAAAAACTCCAACGGCGTTAAAATCACATACAACACCATCAATTCCAACAGCCAGGGCGTAACTGTAGTAGATTCATCCAATGTTAATATAAACAACAACACAATAACTTACAACTATGGAGAAGGAATACTGCTTAACGGAACATTACTTGAAAATATCTTCATAAAAAGTAACGATATAGAAAAAAACGCCAATGGGATTGTATTTAATTACCACAAAGGCATAAATATCATTATCAGCGGAAATATCATAACAAAGAGCATAGAGAGGTCACTGCCCGACGACGAAGACTCTGGAATTGGACTTAAATTTGGTCCAGGATATGCCAGCGACACTGGAAAAGAAGTTATAGAACATAATGCTATTTTAGACAATGATCACATGGATATGAGAGCAAGAGATTCACAGGTCTGGCCCCACGTAGGTTCCAACTGGTACGGGTACCGGCCCCTCATCTGTTCATGTGTTCAACATGCCGCGGGCATAAACATGTTAATAGTGCAACTAGGACCAAATACCTATTCTGTACAGTTTATAGACGGTGTTACCAAGAAAACTGCAACAGATTTACCTTCCATTCATGTAAAATTTACTGCAGGAGGAGTTTCACAAATGAGCTGGACATCAAATGGGCAGGCTGTTTTCAACGTGGATTCGGGTTTAGGTGCAGGCTTATTAACTGCTGCAGCAGACATGGTAAGTGTTTTTACAAATCGTGAGTATAATGATAAACCTTCACCTGATCCTACACCTAATAATGGAACAGGAACTAACAGCACAGGCGGTGGTGGAGGAAATGGTCCAGGTTCAGGTACAAATGGTGCTAACGGAGGTACTGGTGGTGATTCCAACAGCGGGGCAACATCTGGTACTTCTTCAAGTGTAGGGCAAGCGGCTGCAGCTTCAGCATCTGCAGGAAGTGCTGGAAGTAATGGCCAATCTGGAACTGAGAGTAAAACTGTCCAGGAACTATTAATTGATAATACAGTTAAAAATCCAACTGTTTGGAGTATAATTGGAATTATAATACTTCTAATAGTAATATTGGGGGCTTACTACAGGAATGAATTGATGAAGATGATTAAAAAATCAAAAAAATAATTTATTCCCCTATTCTCTTTTTTAGTTCAAGTTACTGATTGTTGCATATTGATTCATGTTTCACCTTTTTAAACATAACCCTATGATCTAATTTAGAAAATGCATATATAACACTTTTTTTTGATTTATTTATCATAATACAGACTTAATAACTATAAAAATGTTTACTAATATTTTAAAATGTATATAAATAAAATTAATCAACTTAATTTTAAAATTGGGATAAAATATTATTTTAATTTTTTAAAGTATATCATATAAAACTCATATTTATTGTTACGCAACATATAGGAACTTCCGAAAGGTATATATTTCATCTTGCCCTAGATCGAATCATAATTATGTGCGTTTCGTTTGAAATAAAAATAGCGCATGATTATAACTATTTGTAGGAGGCATTTAAATTAAAAAACTTAAAATGGGCGTATTAACACTAATAATGGTCCTAGCCATCGTTTCAACAGGGAGCGTAATGGCAGACCCAGTATCCGCAGCTACCCTTCCCGTAACTGCAGGTTCAACAAGTGCCCAGATACAAGCTATAATTGATAACGCACACAGCGGCGACACAATAAGCTTTGCACCTGGGACATACAACGATATAAAGCTAAATATTAATAAAACACTAAACTTAATTGGTAACGGTGCTATTATTAAGGGCATAAATGAATCAGACACAGTTATTTTCAAAATAACTGCTGAAGGAGATGCAGATGGTTCAGGTTCAACAGTTCAAGGATTTGAATTTTGCCTTTTAAACAACAACGTTACTTCTGGATCAAAACGCGTATCAACCGGATATGCAATCCAGTTAGATAAAGTATCAAACGTTGTAGTTAAAAATGTTACCTCTCATGACGGGAAAGCAGCGGTTTACAATACAAACGCAGTTAATACACTTATAGAAAACTGTACTTTTGATGATAAATACTTAAAAACCTATGCTGTGCACATAATGGGTGGAGACAACATTACAGTGAGAAACAGCACAATTATTGGTGCTATGGACGGTATGTCTATCGCTTCTGGAGCTACCAATGTATATGTTGACAACAACACATTCTTAAACAACGACTACTGTGCCTTCTTCGGTGGTGGAGTATCCAACATAACTTTCATAAACAACATATTTAACGGTTTCAATGAAGGTTTAGGAATTGAAAAAGCTTCTAATCTAACTTATGTACTAAATAACACATTTACTAATGGATTAGGAGACGCAATATACATCCAGAACTCATATGCCCACGGACCAATGAGTATCATAAGCAAAATTGAAATTATTGGAAACACCTTTAAAGATATCATTGGAGCAGCTGTTGGAGTTGATAAATCTGGAATGTTCACCGGTGACGGTACTGGAAACTCCATAGTTGGTATCAACAACACAGTTACCAACGTTTCAAAAGGGTATGTAAACCTTTACTCCACAGGCCAGAACCTGAACTTCACCATGGACTCATCATATCCCGCAACCGTACCTGGAAAAGCAAACATCTCAGTCTCAAGCAATGTTTCTTCTGCAGCCATCAAAACTGGCGATAAAACTACATACACCATAACCGTTAAAAACAACGGAAACGGCAGTGCAGCCAACGTTAAAATAAGCGACATCTTAAAAACTGATTTCTACTCAAGCTACGCTACTTATGCATCTGTAGGAACTTATGCTAATGGAGTATGGAACATAGGCAACTTAAATGCAGGGGATACTGCATCATTAGTAGTTACTGCAACTGCTTTAAAATCTGGAACAGCCACATCCCAGGCAAAAGCAACTGGAGACAATATAAGCGTATTATCCAACAAAATACAAAAAACCATAAATAAGTACATTAAACTGTCTTATTCCAATTCAATCCTCACCAACTCCAAAGTTAAAACTGGTAAATACGTTTACCTAGGAACCACAGTGAAAAACTCTGGAAAAGACAAGTCTGGAACTGTTAAAGTTAAAATAACATTACCTAAAGGCATGAAATTGATCTCAGTTAATTATCCCTCAGTTTACAATAAAGCCACTAAAACATGGACTTTCACTGTACCTGCAGGAAAAGAATATACTTTTAAAGTCAAAGCTCAGGTCACATCCAAAGGAATCAAAAAAGTGACATTCAACGACAACGGTGCAGTCCAGTACAAATACATTACAGGGTACTAACTTTAAAATTAGTCTTCTATTAAAAGAAGACTATTTCTATTTTATTTTTTAAATTAGCTATTTTAAATATTTTATTTACTAAAGGAGGAGTTTATATTAAATTTAATAAATGGCTGCTGCTACCTCTTATTGTAATCAGCATAATGACCATGAACGTTGCATTTAGCGAACCAGTGTCTGCAGCGACATGGACCATAAATGAAGCAGATATGGGGATGCAGACAAACACAAACATCCAGAACATTATTAATAATGCAAACCCCGGAGATACGATACTGTTTACAGGACCACAGTATACACACATCCACCTCTCGATAAACAAACCATTAAATATAGTAAGCCGTGTTGGAACACAGCTATATGCGTGTCCCATGGAAGCACCGCAGGGATCAGATAATCTTGCTGCATTTTCCATTAACAACGCAGCAGCAGGGACTAACATTTCAGGATTCAAAATAAACAACAATAACCAGGGATACGGCATAAACATCAACGGCACCAGTAACGTGAATATATTGAACAATACAATAATTTGCAGCGACGGGACAGGAATCAATGTCTTTGGAAGCGGCAATATAACTGTGAAAAACAATACATTGACACAATCGATCTCAGGAATCAAAATATCAAATTCAAGCCTAAGCCGTATTTTAAGCAATTTAATAACAGCTAACGCTGAAAACGGAATTCTATTTGGAGAAAATGTTTCTAATACTGTTATAACTTATAATAACATTACCCGTAACTTAAATTCCGGAATAAACCTTCTAGAATCATGTAATAATGTTACTATAAAAAATAATGCCATCTCATTAAATAATAAAACTGCAGATACAGGATATGGAATTTATATTAATTCAACAATTTCCGGTCTTAACATCACAGGTAACTTCATTTACGAAAATGGGTATTTAGGTATCTGCGATGATATAGGAGTAAACGAATTAACTGAAACCACCCAGAATATTGAAAATAATTATATAACTGGACATACCTTTAGAGATGTGGTAAGGTACGTAGAAGTAGATGGAAACATTGTAAGAAAAGAAGTATGGCTAAAAGAAAACTGTTTTGGGGGTTTAAAACGATTGTGCCCATCGGCACATATCTTAGGTGATGTAATAATGGGCAATATTAGTCAATCATCCCCAGGCATATTCAGCGTTTCCTTTGTTGACAAAGACACAGGATTAACAGCCAATGGTTTAGGTTCATTTTATGTCACATTCTTCTTGAATAAAAATAATATATCCAAAGGTTCAGCTGATATAAGCGACATCTGGAAAGAAATTCTAGTTGTAAATGGAACAGCAACTGCCAATTTCACTAACTGCACATATAAAGCTACTAACAATAGTATCTTTGTTATAGCTCCATATTCCAGCTTTAATACCGCGCTGAAAAATTCATTTGCAGTTAATGATTCAGATATTCCAACTTTAAAGGCGAATATTTCAGCTACCTCCAGTGTCAGCAGATCCATTATAAAAAATGGAGATACAATAACTTATAAAATTACAGTTAAAAACAGCGGCAAGAAAAATGCCACCAACGTTAAAGTAAGCAATATACTTTCCCCTACATACTATTCAAGTTACGCAAAGCCTACCAGGGGGTCATATTACAACAGCGTATGGAACATAGGCAACTTAAATGCAGGAGAAACACTTACATTATACGTAACTGCCAAGGCTAAACTGTCAGGAATAACAAAATCCCAGGCAAAAATAACTGGAAACAATACAGACCCCGCATACTCAAACGCAGTACAGACAACCATAAATAAGTACATTAACCTGGCTTATTCCAACGCAGTCCTCACCAGCTCCAAAGTTAAAACCGGTAAATACGTTTACTTAGGAACCACAGTGAAAAACTCTGGAAAAGACAAATCTGGAACTGTTAAAGTTAAAATAACATTACCTAAAGGCATGAAATTGATCTCAGTTAACTACCCAGCAGTTTACAATAAAGTTACTAAAACATGGACTTTCACTGTACCTGCAGGAAAATACTACACTTTCAAAGTCAAAGCTCAGGTCACATCCAAAGGAACCAAAAAAGTAACATTCAACAACAACGGTAAAATACAGTACAAATACGTTACAGGATACTAAAACTGCAGTTTCAATTATTCACTCAAAAATTCCCAGATAAGGGATTTTTGAGGATTTATTTTTTTTAGATGGAATTCTACTTTGTTTTAAGATTAAAGCGTTTTAAAAACAAATATCTTGCGTTTACTAATTTTCACAGTCCAAAACTATAGGATATCACTATCTTTCAAATGATACACCACACCTGCGATATGTTTATATATCCCTATCGAGCTATATTAAATCTAAACTAATAATATTAGCTTAAAAAACTAAAAGAGCCATTATCAATATATTACAAGATGTTAACAGTTATAGAATTACTATAAAAATTTTATACTAGTTCTAACTGGATCAAGAATAATTGCTCTTAAATAAACAAAAAAAACAGTGATAATATGAGTGACTATATGGAATTATTAAAGAAAGCTGGAGAGTTTCACGGCGATATATGCGGCGGAATCGTTATGGGAACAAAATTAGCCATGTACGGCATGGAAACAATGGGAATGACACCTGGACAGAAAGATAAAAGATTGATAGTCTTTACTGAAATTGACAGGTGTATTTCTGATGCAGTCTTATCTGTAACAAGAACATCCTTAGGTAAAAAGTCCTTAAAACCAATGCACTACGGTAAATTCGCGGCCACATTCGTCAATATAGATACTGGTGAAGCAATCCGTGTTGTAGATTTAGGTGCTAATAAAAAAGATAGAGACGAAAATGAAACAACAGAAGAGCTTATAGAAAGAATAAACAAAACTCCTGCAGAGGAACTATTTGAAATTCAAAAAGTATCGGTTAAAATCGATCCCAATGATTTACCTGGAAAACCACTGGAAATAGTAACATGTGCTGACTGCGGTGAAGTTGTAATGGATGGAAAACATCACCTGAAAGGAGGAAAAGCTTACTGTACTTCCTGTTTTACTGGATCATATTATCAGGTTATAGACGAATAGGTAAAAAATCATAATTCCATTCTTATTTTTTTAAACTCTAACAGACTTATTTATTAAAATTGATTTTAATGAATTATTTAGAACATATCATTTTATTAAAGTTTAATATTTTTTAATAACCATTGATTTTCCTTCATGCGATATGTTTATATATCCCTATCGAGCTAAGATTGATCAATAGATTTTAATCAATTGTAAAACAGTGAAAATCTTTCAAAATAAAAAAATCAATTAATTATTATATTACGAGATGTTAACAATGGCAGAACTAGTATGGGAATGTTTAATCGTATCCTTGGTTTTATTATTTGGTGTTAATATTGGCCTTGCAATGGGCCTTACAGAGATCCGCAAAAAGGAGGCCATTTCCCTTTCAATATCATATGGTTTAGTCACGCTGATCATAATCATACTGGCCAATTTTTTAAACAGCACATTATACAGCACTATTAATTACTATATTTTTGCATTACTTGGAATTATAGGTGTTATAACCCTTTTAAGTGGGATTTACACCATCAAAAAATGGAAAGAAACAAAAAGAGAAATTTACCCCCTTCAATCAGTGGCCATGTTGTCCTCATCGGTATGTTACTTTGCAGGATTTATGTCCACTGCAGTACTTTTAAGTAAAGAAATAACGACGTCTTTCCTTGAGTTCAATTTATTTATGGGTATTGCATTAATTTTAGCAATAATGGGATTATATTCATTTTCTAAAATTTTAAAGCATGCAGAAATGCCTTATCCGGTTTTACTTGGAAATTTCATGATTTTAAATGGATTTTATTTTTTAATAAGCGCGGCACTTATTCCAAACATTGCGGAATTATCTTCAGTTCAAACAAGCGCATTATCCATAAATTCAGATATTTCATCACTTATTTTCCTTATAATGGGATTGATCGGGATTTTCTTAATAGGAGCTTACTTAAAAGGAGAGGGGATTACAAGCACAGAAGATATCCTGCAAAGAATAAAGTTAACAGCGTTTAACAAAACCAAAAAAGCCAAAAAATCAGAATAATGTCTTAAATACACACAACAGTTGAATAAATCAGGTGATTTTAATGCAAATTATTGGAAGCGAAATTTTAAGTAATTTATTATATTTAATAGCTCAAAGCTTGCTTATACCCGTCATATTAGTTCTTCTAGCCTTTATAGTATATGCAGTTTTAAGTTTAGGGAGTTTTTTAACCGAAAAGTTTTCAAAATCAAAATTCGATGTGGAAAAAACAGAAGCTTTGATAAGAGCCATCTCAAAATCAGCTAATCCTGAAGAAATGGCGAAACACGTTCAGGACAGTGAGCTCCCTGTTGACCAGAAAAAAGTGCTGGTAAAAATTATTTCCAACCATGACATTGGTTCAAAATCAAGAAGAGCACTTGCTACAAAGTTAATTGAGGAAGAAGAACTCAAATTTTCAAATATAACTCAAAGAACAGATATATTAGTAAGATTAGGCCCAACTATGGGACTTATGGGGACTTTAATCCCATTAGGTCCCGGATTATCTGCACTTGGAACTGGAGATATAAATTCATTAGCACAAGCTTTAATATTAGCATTTAATACCACAATAGCAGGTTTAGCAGCTGGTTCAGTAGGTTTTATCATATCAAGATACAGGAAAAAATGGTATGCTGATGATTTATCCATTTTAGACGCAATAGTTGATTCAACGCTGGAGGTTCTGGACAAATGCCAAGAAAAAGGAAGTTTTTAGAATATGAAGATGATGATGATCCCTCCTCAGGAATGGGCAGCCTGACAGACTGTATGTTGGTTCTGGCACTTGGATTTATGATATTTGCTATCATGGCGTTACAGAGCAATCCTACATTATTTTCAGAGTCATCATCAGGGTCTAGCCCAAATTCAGTTTCAGTTAGCACGGGCCAAACCATCAATGATACTCCAGGTAATCAATCAGGGTCAGGCAATAATTACCAACAGATGGGAA
The DNA here is from genome assembly GCF_000745485.1 of Methanobacterium veterum. Classification (NCBI taxonomy): domain Archaea; kingdom Methanobacteriati; phylum Methanobacteriota; class Methanobacteria; order Methanobacteriales; family Methanobacteriaceae; genus Methanobacterium; species Methanobacterium veterum. Next base: position 482,084 of record NZ_JQJK01000009.1, on the reverse strand, counting down.
CGGTTTATAAAGACCCTAAAACGGGTAAGCTTATCATGGTCAGTCAGTAGCTTATTGGATGCATAAAAATCAGATTAACCAATGCTTCCTTGATTTTAAAGAATATAAATGATATAATGCATTAAATCTAGAAAATTAATGAGGAATACTTGAAAATCATTATAAATGGCCAAATTTGATGAAAAATGATACTTTACAATAAATTATGAGAGTGATGAAATGAAGAATTATTTTATTTTAATTGCAGCACTATTCTTAATAACAGCATCAGTGGGAGGGCACTATCTAACAGAGAATGGATATCTCTCAATGGGAGGCAACACCACCATAACAGATATGGCTAACAGAACATTGACTGTTCCGTATCCTGTAAACCATGTGCTGGCAACTTCTCCAACTACAACAATCATGGTATATATGCTAGCTCCTGAGAAGCTACTCGCTTTTAATTACCAGACAACAGCTGAAGAACAGGCATACATGCCTGATCAATATAAAAACTTACCATCAGCGGGAGGATGGTACGGATCACAAACTGCTGATTACGAACAATACATATCTATGAACCCTGATGTGATATTTGACAGCGTTTCAACATCCAATTCTGGATCTGAAGATGCGGCAACTGTGGCCACCCTCACCGCAAGACAGAAACAACTAGGTTCAATACCCGATGTTGGTGTAGCTGATACCAGTAATGTTACCGCATTTAGCTCTTCCATTGAGTTCCTCGGAAAAGTACTTGGAAAACAAAACGAAGCCCAAAAATTAAATGAATTCAACTCTAAAGTTCAAAAAGAAGTTAAAAGTGGCGTATCCGGCATATCAGACAGTGCAAAAGTAACTGTTTATTATGCCCGTGGTTCTAATGGACTTCAAACCGCTCCTTCAGGCTCTGCACATACACAATTAATTGAGCTTTGTGGTGGAAAAAATGTGGTTAGTGCTCAGGCGGGGGGAGAAGGAATGGTCAGCGTATCCATGGAACAGGTTTTAAAATGGAATCCCGATGTTATTATAACTTCAGACTCAACATTTTATTCAAATGTTTACAAGAATTCCAGCTGGAATGAAATAACTGCCGTCAAAAATAAAAGAGTGTATCTTGCTCCACAGGGTCCTTTCAAATGGTTTGGCCAACCAGATGGTGCAAATATGATTATTGGAATTCCATGGACTGCTAAAATACTTTATCCTGACAAATTCAAGAATTTAGACTTAACAGGTGAAGTTAAAGAATTCTATTCTGAATTCTACCATTATGATCTAAGCGATGATGATGTTACTAAACTCCTGAAAGGGTCTGGAATGAATTCCAGCATGATAAGTTAAGACTACCACATGTCTTAAGTGAAAATACAATAAGAAATTACTGAATTTCAGGGAGTAATCCCTAGTGAAATCAAGGAGTATACTGCAATAATCAGAACTTAAATAATGATTACAGTGACTCCCCACCATTTCATTAAAAGAAAGTAGTATAAGTTAAATATCATGGTGAAAATATGAATAAATTCTTTATTTGTCTGGGGGTTATTCTGGCGGCCACTGCAGTAGTTTTAGCGGTGTTCGGACAGTCCATTGTAACTAGTGATCAATCCAATGTTAGCGTAAACTGGCACACCGATTTAAATTCAGCGCTTCAAGAAGCCAAAAATACCAATAAATCCATCTTCATAGATTTCTACGGTGAAGGGTGTTCTTACTGTAAGCAACTTAGTGAAAACACACTTTCTGATTTAAGTGTCGAGAAAAAACTCAGCCAGGATTATGTAGCAGTTAAGATCGATACAAATCAGAACCCCAATTTATCATCACAATACAAAATATACGAACTTCCTACGCTGGTCATTCTAAATTCAAATGGTCAGGAGATAAAAAGGCAGGAAGGATATGTATCAGCCGATCAATTGCTAAATTGGCTTTAATGGAGCATGACATGAATATAGGCTTTTTAATTTCTTTTTTTACAGGTGCAGCATCAGTAATTTCGCCCTGCGTACTGCCCCTTATACCAATAATTGTGGGGCATTCCATTCTAAAGAAGAAATTTTCACAAACAACCGCGTTCATCCTCGGATTTTTTTTAGTTTTTACAATTATAACCGTACTAACTGTTTTATTTACAGCTGCAATAAATTATTATCTCTTATATTTTAGAATAACTGCAGCATTACTTCTAATTGGAGTTGGAATATTTTTTATCATTGACAAAAACATTTTTAAACATTCTTACACTCCTAAAAGTAATAGCAAAAACACGGGATCATTTATGCTAGGTTTTCTGACATGCCTTGCATGGTCCCCCTGTTACGGCCCATACATAGTAGCTATAGCAACTTACAGCGCATCTACTGGAAATTTAGTGTACACTACAGTTAATATGGCATTATTTGCCGCAGGATATTCCTTAACCTTACTACTTATAGGAATTTTTGCTTCAAAATTGAATTTTGAAAGATTAATCACATACTCCAAATGGATAAGAATAGGATCTGGAGCCATAATCTTTATTGCAGGGCTTTACCTCCTGTTAAATTTATTATAGCCTGGAGTTTCATAGTCAACACCATCCATTGATTTTCAAGTTTCAATTCTTCTTTTTTTTCCAAATTTCATAATACTCCAAGTACAATCCATACTTAATTTAATAGGAGAATATTATGAAAATAAGTGCAAGAAATCTTATAAAAAACAAAATAGTAGCAGCATGGTCAGGAAAAGTAGTGTCAAACGTGGAATTACAGATTACCATCAATTCCAATATTACAACAGCGACCTAACTGGTGGTTCTGAAGACGATCTGCAAATTAATTAAGAAGTTATAATCGTCCAGATAATAAAATATACATAAATTAAAGTTTAAAATAACAATTAAATGGATTTTAACCATATAATTCATATTTTTATTCATTTTTTATCCAATTAGACATAACCAAATTTTTTATAGGCCTCCCTAACAAATATAACGCGCGTTAATTTGTTAAAATCATAAACAGCAGAAAATAGACCAGATTCCTTATTTTTTAAAATAAAGGGCTTATTCGATATGTTTATATATTCTGTTCGCAAATATGAAAAAAGAGGTCTATCTTTTTGAAAAGATCCGTTTCTTTTAAACCAATATTATCTATAATAAGGAGGCAAAACTATGAACAACAGGAATATAGCGATAATAGCTATTGTAATAATTGCTGTTGCCGCAATTGGAGTGTATGGATACAATACATATTCAACTTCATCAGAAAGCGGTACTATAGTAATATATGCAGCAGACAGCCTTGCATCACAATTAAATGAAACAATAAAAGAATTCAAAACCCAACAACCGAATGTTAATGTAGAAGTACATTACTCCGGAAGCCAATCCGCAATCAGACAGATAACTGATCTTAACAAGACTGCAGATATCGTAGCATCAGCTGATTACGGTCTAATCGACCAGAGGTTAATACCTAATTACACAAGTTGGAATGCTAAATATGCACGTAATGAGATGGTAATTGCATACACCAATAAAAGTAAAAACAGCAGCCAACTTAACAGCACTAATTGGTACCAGATACTCAACCAATCAGACGTAAAATTTGGTTTCAGCGATCCAAACTCTGATCCAGCAGGTTACCGTGCAGTGATGATGATACAACTTGCAAATTCATACTACAACGATAGTTCAATATTTGATAGTTTGATTAGCCAAAATTCTGCCATTACTGTTAAGGAAAACGACACAGGTTATGTAATAAATGCTCCTGGCAACCTGAATCCAGGCTCCCACATCATGATAAAAGATGATGATGCACAGTTAATGCCTTCGTTAGAATCAGGTGCTCTTGATTATGCAATTGTATACAAAAATCTTGCAGAACAACATAAAGATTCAGGTGTAGAATATATGGTTCTCCCCGGCAAATTGAGTCTTAATGATACCCAATATGAATCTGATTACAAAAAAATAAGTTTAGTAGAGTACAGTGACAGCAACGATGCCAATAAAACAAAAGTAATAAAATTATCACCTATTGTCTATGGAATTACCGTGCTGAACAATGCACCGCAAAAACAGCTTGCAACAGAATTTGTGCAGCTCCTATTAAGCCCAACAGGTACACAAATAATTCAAAACAGTTTCCAGGACCCGATAACACCTGCAATAGCAACTAACGATTCCACCAATATACCAGAGGCACTCCAGCAATACATAACAAACAGCACATAATACCATAGCTTTAATTAGGAGACAACTTCTCCTACATTTTTTAATTTATTTATAGTAGTAAAAACTAAGAATTATAAAACGGTACTTATTTTAAAGTGAGTAGTTATGAAGAAACTAGATTATACAACCATTTTCTTTGCTTTTATGGGATCTTTTTTATTTTTATTCATCTTAATTCCTATAGTTAACTTGATATTTTCATCAAATCCTGGCTCGATTGTAGCTAATCTTCAAGACAGCGAAGTAATTAAAGCAATATTTGTCAGCGTATACTCTGCACTTGCAGCAACTATTTTAGCTCTCTTATTTGGAGTACCTCTTGCATACATTTTGGCAAGACATGATTTTCCAGGGAAAGGATTTGTAGAATCAATAATTGACGTTCCAATTATCATACCCCATCCCATAAGTGGTATAGCACTTTTACTTGTTTTTACATCAGGAGGTATACTGGGAGCGCCATTAAGCAAGTTAGGTCTTATCTTCACAGATGCAATCCCTGGAATTATTATTGCAATGCTTTTTGTAAGCTCTTCTTTCGTTGTAAACTCTGCAAGAGAAGGATTTGAAAGTGTTGACCCCCGTATGGAAAAAGTAGCTAGAACACTAGGTTCTGGAAGCCTAAGAACATTTTTCATTATTACTCTGCCATTAGCCTTAAGAAGTATCGTAGTTGGTTCTATAATGTGCTGGGCCAGAGCAATAAGCGAATTTGGATCTATTTTAATTATAGCATATTACCCGCTAGCAGCGTCAACACTTCTTTACAGGAGATTTGTGGATTTTGGCTTATCCAGTTCAACACCAGTGGCTGTTATTCTCATATCATTATGTCTAGCTCTTTTTATTATAGTCAGATTGCTTATAAAGGGATGGAGAACCTATGATAAGAATTGAAAACCTTTCAAATGATTGGAAAGAATTTAAAATAAATAACATTAACCTGCAGGTCGAAGACAGCGAGTACTTCATTATTTTAGGCCCAAGCGGATCTGGTAAGACCATGCTTCTGGAATTAATTGCAGGAATGTGGCCCCTTGATTCAGGTAAAATTTACATGGACAACAAGGATATTACAACTCTTCCCCCAGAAAAAAGAGGAATCGGCTTTGTTTACCAGAATTACATGCTCTTTCCACACAAAACCGTGTTCGAAAATATTGCATTTGGGTTGAAGGTGAGAAAAGTCCGGGACGAAGAAATAAAAACCAGGGTCAAGGAGATGATGGATCTCCTTAAAATTTCCCACCTTGCAGACCGCCTGCCGAGAACTTTAAGTGGAGGAGAACAGCAGCGAACAGCTTTAGCCCGTGCCCTAATCATTTATCCTAAAATTTTACTTATGGATGAGCCTTTAAGTGCACTGGACAGAAAAACTAGAGATGAATTAATGCAGGAATTAAAGGAGATACATAGAAAATTTGATGTGACCCTTGTTCATGTCACCCATAATTTCGATGAAGCACTTATGCTTGCTGATCGAATAGCAATCATGCGGAATGGTGAAATTTCCCAGGTTGGTACCTCAACTGAAATTTTCAGGCACCCTGCAGACAAATTCGTGGCCGACTTTGTAGGGGCCGAAAATATAATCGAAGGTACCGCTAAAAAAGATGGAGAAAGACTCACTATAATAGATACTGGAAATATATCGATATATTCTACTGAGCAGAAACAAGGGCATGTTCACATAACTGTAAGGCCTGAAGATATTATATTATCTACACAAAAAGTTGAAACCAGTGCTAGAAACGTTTTTAAAGGGTCAATTAGAGGAATAGTAGATACTGGAGCATTAATAAAGTTAACTATTGATGTAGGCGAACCGCTGGTTGTATTTTTAACCCGGCAGTCATTTTTAGATATGGAGTTAAATATAGGAAAATCCGTCTGGACCTATTTCAAAGCCACAGCAGTACACGTTTTTTAATTAATTATTCTTTTTTTATACTTATTTCAACTAATAATAGCACAGAAGACCTGTTTCAAAACAAATCTGTTTTTTCAGTTCATTTTAGTTGTTATAATTTGAATAGCATTTTTCATCACTCGGGTATAACAACCTCATATTCCCTTAAATTTGTTAGGGAAGCCTATATTTATATCTTTAAGGAAAATAGTCATAACGATACGTTTATATATACATTTCTATAAAGTTCACATTAAGTCTTATCAGTTTTTAGGACGTATTAATAGGAGGCGAATTATGGATACAAAAAACATCGCAATTATTGCAATCGTAGCAGTTATCATCATAGTTGCAGGCGTATACGCAAGCGGAGTCTTAACAGGCGGGAACAGTGCAAGCGGCAATATCACTGTTTTAGCTGGCGCAGGCACTATGAAAGCTATGAATGAATTAAAAACAAATTTTGAAAAAGAACATCCAGGCACAACCGTTAATATACAGTACGGTAACAGTGGAGAGCTTTTTGCAACATTAAGCTCACAAAAAAGTGCAGACATGGTAGTTCCAGGAGACCTGACCTTTATGGACAACGCTAAAAGTAAAGGTTACATCGATAACAGTACTGTTAAACCGATAGTATACCACATACCAGTCATAGCAGTCCAGAAAGGAAACCCTAAAAATATAACTTCTGTAAAAGACCTGGGTAAATCTGGAATTAAAGTTGCTTTAGGAGATACCAACGGTACTGCTGTCGGTAAACAGAGTATAAAAATACTCAATAAAACAGGCGACTTAGTTGCAGTTAAAAGTAACGTCGTTGTCTACGCACCTACTGTAAACCAGCTCTTAACCTACCTCACATCAGGCCAGGTTGATGCGGCCATAGTAACTGAAGATATAGCAAATACAAGTGCTTCTGAAGGTAAAATCGAAATAATACAGATTCCAGAGAACCAGAATGCCATTGCTACCATTGGTGTTGGTTTAACCACTTTCACTAAAAATAAGGACCTTGCTATGCAGTTTGAAGACTACATAACTTCATCTGATGGTCTGGCAGTATGGAAGAAAAACGGATTTAAACCTGTAAACCAATAAAAATAGAGGACATCAAGCTTTATAAACCAGTGCAACGATAGAGTGATTACATGAAAAGCAAGCTTGAGGTAACCTTTATTTCCATTTCTTTTATTTTTACCGCACTTTTATTCATAATTATAGGCAGTCTTTTTTTTATGCCGTCATTACAAGGATTCGTCCAGTCGCTTTTTTCAGAAGAGATGGCAACTGCATTTAAACTAACTTTATCTACATCAGTAATAGCAGCATTAAGCGTGATACTAATAGCTGTGCCAACTGCTTATTCACTGTCCAGATATAATTTCCCGCTTAAAAATATAGTGAAAAGTATTTTAGACCTTCCCATGGCATTTCCAGAAATTATTTTAGGTATAGCGCTGCTGATGCTCTTTGGAAACAATTTATTTGGAAATTTTCTGCAGAGCCTGGGTATAAATATCGTTTTCACCACGACAGGAATAATTATAGCCCAATTCTTTGTTGCATTTCCCTATGCTGTAAGAATAATTTACTCCACATTTAACTATATTAACCCCAGATATGAACTGGTTTCCAGAAGTTTAGGGTACGGGGAATTCGAAACCTTTAAAAATATAACCATTCCCCTTGCTAAAAGTGGAATATTCGCCGCGTTAGTTGTTACAATTGCCCGCTGTATAGGAACATTTGCCGCGGTCCTCCTGGTGGGCGGTGGAACATACCTGAGAACTGAAACATTACCAATAGCTATTTACTACAATTTATCACTTGGAAATATAGATATGGCCATAACAGCGAGCATAATACTTATATTAATATCATTTGCAGCCATATTCGTGCTGGAAAAATATGCAAACGAAAATACAGGATGATCCAATGTTTTTAGAAGTTCAAAATTTAAGTGTTGACCTCAAAGAATTTTACCTTGACAATGTGAATTTAAGTCTGGATAAAAACAGCTACATGGTGATCATCGGCCCCACTGGTTCAGGCAAATCTGTCCTCTTAGAAACAATTGCCGGATTTTACAGGGCAGAAAAAGGGAAAATATTCCTCGAAGGAAAAGAAATAACAGAGTTAAATCCTGAAAACCGTGGGATAAGTATAGTTTATCAGGATTATGTACTTTTTCCCCATATGAACATCTTTGAAAATATATCCTATGGGTTGAAAAAGAAAACAAAAGACGAAGAAATAATAAAATCTAAAGTTTTAAAGATGGCCAAACTCCTTAAGATTGATCATCTTTTACATAGAAATCCTGATACATTAAGCGGCGGTGAAAAACAGAGAACCGCCATTGCAAGATCCCTTATTGTCGAACCACGAATACTGCTTATGGATGAGCCGTTCAGTGCCGTTGATGTAAGTACCCATGCCTACCTTACAAAGCTAATTAAAAATGTAATAGCAGACTATGAAACTACATGCATCCATGTAACTCATAATTTTAATGATGTCTGGAACTTAGCTGATAAAGTGGCAGTTATGAAAGAAGGTAAAATTCTTCAACAGGATATACCCACCGAAGTATTTTCAAAACCTTCCCACAACTTTGTCGCAGACTTCGTAGGTATACACAATATTTTTGAAGGCGAAATCATCGAAAAAGAAGGGTCTCTAACTAAAATAAAGTTAGATTCTGATTTAATCGTATACAGTTCAGATTCATCTGAAGATTCAGGTAAAATCTTAGTAGGTATAAGGCCAGAAAATGTTATTTTTTCAAATGAAACCTTTGTTTCCTCTGTTCAAAATCAGATTAAAGGAGTTGTAAACGAAATTGTAAAAGTTGGCCCTATAGTCTGGATAGAAGTTAAAATAGGACAAATTAACTTTAAAGGGATTTTAACCCCAAATTCATGTGAAAAATTAAAGATTAAAAAAGGGAAAAACATCTATTTAAGTTTTAAATCTGTCAATGTCAAAATAATTGATAAAAAGGAGTTCTATACTCCATAATTACTTTAATTATTAAAGTGCTAATTAATCGCCGCATCTGTCAATAACAATTACAGTTACATTTTCCTGGCCTTTAGGAGTATGTCTAATTTCAATTAAGTCGTCTTTTACCTCTTCCAGGTCTATTTCAATGGTTGAATTTAAGGTGTCACCCTGTACTTGAACCATTACACTGCAAGTTTCCCTGTCTTTTAAACATTCAGTTTCAACGTTTATAACTTCTCCAGGAGTATAAACTCTATTATAAGATAATTCTATGTTGTCATAGGTTTTTACGTTATTTTTTATGTATTCAATAGCAGCGTCACAATCCATTGTTATTTCTTTTTCCATAAAAAATCACCTCTTAACTAAGGCCATTATATTCATTGAAGTATGTGTATACTATTATTTTAAAGTTTCTTCAATGACAATTATAACAAGTTCATCGTCGGTATTGGTATGTCGAATTTCCAGTATATCATCTTTAATATTTGTTAAATCAAGATGGACTGTATCATTCAACAATTCACCCTGTAATTGAAGTGTAAGGTTTAAGCTTTCATCCTCTTCATCTTCTTCTATATCCAAGACTTCTCCAGGTACATAAACCATATTATAAGAAATTTCCAGAATATCATACTGTTTAACTTCATTTTTGACGTAATCTACAACGTCATTGGCACTTAATATTATTTCAGTTTCCATGATTATCACTTGATCTTTCTGTAAAATAAAAGTTTCTAAAAGTTTTAATTTTTAAAATTAGTCCTATATTTTTAAAAAAAGAAAAAAAACGACCAGCAAAAATTAAAAACTTTCACTGGTCCCTCGAAAACGAGTTTTCAGGGCCCTTGAAAACTCATGAAATCTAAGATTTCAAATTATTTTCGAGTAGCTGAACTAGAGTTTATCCCTGTTCTTTTCAGCATTTAGCCATAATCGGCCTTTTCCGTTTAAAGCAATGTCACCGATGTATTTTATGTATTTTCCGGATAATACTTCTCCTTCAATTTCAGGATCGTCGTATATACCTTCCTGAGTAAATCCTTCAAGTAAACGACCGAGTTCTCCGTTAACAACGATGTCACCGTTTTTCATCTGTCCACCAGGCCACCTGGTTACGTCACCATCGATCTGGATGTAACCTTTGGTCATGTGGATACCTGCGAGAATATCACAGTTTCCTTTGACGATTATTTTACCACCGGATAAACATTCACCGAGCTGTTTACCAGCGTTTCCGTGGAGAGTTATGGTTCCTCCACTCATTCCTCTCCAGTCACCAATGTATGATGCTCCGCAGAATTCTCTGGTATTTCCGGTGATGGTAAGGGATCCTCCCTTCATTTCCCTGCCGGCGTAACTGTCTGCATTTCCGTTAACTGTGATGGAACCTCCGGTCATCTCAGCTCCGCAGTGTAAATCCGCGTCTCCGTTAACTATGATTTCACCTGCACCCATTTTGCTACCGATGTATTTTACTCTGCCACAATCTCCATTTATGACCATTTTTACATCGTCAGCACTTTCAGCATCTCCTTCCACTTCTATAGTAAAGTAGTCTGTAAGTGGGAATCTTGAGTTTCCAATTGGCACCATATACTTTTCAAAGTCTGCTTTTTCCCAAGTGTATACGTTATCTGGAATTATTTCATCGAATTCCAGTGCTATTGGGGAAGTCTTTATTTGATCTAAAGTTATTGTTTTCAAGCTTAACACCCCTTATTTACTTGCTTGATTAATTGTTGTTTCAATTGGGTAAGGTAAATATTTGTCATATACCTGATAGTTTTCAAATTTAATTGAATAATATCTGGTAAAGTCAGGCATTACCCTTTCCATTACTGATTTTTCTTCTTCTTCTAATCCTTTTACGTTGGTCCATAAGGTCTGGCTTGGTTTGACGCTTACAACTTCACCGTCTTTAACCATGATTTGACCATCTTTAATTGTGTACATTGCAGAGCCAAATGCTTTTTCTATGGCTGCAGGTTCTTTAGATGGGTCTATGTCAAATGGGTTAATGTCGTATACAGCTATGTCTGCATTGTAACCAGGTGTGAGTTCACCTCTGTCCTGATATCCGTAGATTTTAGCTGGTCCTGCCCTAGTAATGATTGCTATTTCATTGAAGTCGTATTCCCTGTCAATGGTTGCGAGTGCGGTTCTTCTGTGAGACCATGGGTGGACTTCTTTGTTGTCCATCATTTCATTTCTTCTTTCGCTGCTCATTAACCAGGAGATGATTCTTGGGTATCTTATGAATGGACCTGCGTTAGGGTGGTCAGTTGTTAAACAAACTTGCCATGGGTCTTTGACTCCCATGAATAACTCTAATCCAACAGCCCACTGGAAAGCTGAAACTGGAGCTTTTGGTGAGTAAATACATGGTACAATACCAGATGCTGTTTCCAGTTCAATATCCTTGTTAGCCCATTTGAGACCGTTTAGCTGGTGTAAGTCAAATTCAAATGGAGCATCAGCTGTCATGGTTGTGGTTTCGTCAAGGGTTATCTGTCCAACGTCCATTGTTACGTGTTTATTTTTGTTTATGTAATCTGTAACATAATCTGCACCAGATTCAACATCTCTCCAGCTTGTACCAGCGTATGAGTGGAACTGAGCGTGAGTTATGTGGACAGTCTGGTTTCTGACAGGTGAGTTTTTCTCAACGTCTTTGACTATGTCTAAAGATCCTATGGTTGTTGGGTAGTTTCCTGGGTGTCCTAAATTGTTAGGGTGTATGTGTATTGAATGTGGTAATCCTAACTTTTCGTTAGCTTTTGCAAGCGCGGTTATTACTTCTCTAGAAGTTACGTCCCAGTATGGAGCAGGGTCGTCAATTCCGTGTACGTTCATACCCCATCCCCATGCTTCACTTCCACATGGGTTAACTATTTTTACACCGTAACATTTGGTGAGTTTTAACCATGCAGAAATAAATGCTGCGAGCTCGTCGATTTTACCTTCTTTAGCAAACTGCATTACAAACCAGTTGTTACCAAAGAGAGCAAGTGGAGTAACGTCGAGGTTAGGTATAGCCATTATTTCTTCGTGAGTGTGTTTAGCTTCTAGTGGAGGTACAGCTGCTTCTGTTACTGTTCCGTATCCCATTCTAGAGTACCTGTATCCTGTTGCAGGACAGCTTGGTATGGAAAATCCACTTTCTGATCTTGCCACACCTTTTTTACCGGTTACACCTTTTCTTGAATCTTCAGGTCTGTATAACCTACCTACAACAAGTTTTGGTCCTGCTACGTGAGCGTGAGGATCAATTCCTGCAGGCATTACAATTTTGTCAGTTACGTCAATTACTTTAGCATCAGAAGAGACGTTGTCAACGATTTTTCCATCCTTAAACATTACGTCTTTCTTTTCTCCTGCTATCTTGTTGGCAGGGTCGTAAACAATACCGTTTTTAAGTATGTATTCCATGAAATCACCTATTTAGCTAAAGCTCCTTCTTCGGATTGTGAAGTTCCTTGCTCAGCTTTGATTTTTTTAACTCTTTCTAATAATTCTTTTACGATCCATTCATCGTCTCTGCAAGTTTCAGGTTTGTCTATAGCTTTTTTCATGTAGATTGGAACACCGTCCATCCTATAACTGGTACCAGCAGCTTCCACACCTATGAAGGATCCTGGAAGTACTACATCTGCTATTTCAGTTGATGGTCCCCAGTGGATATCTATCTGTATGACTGGAATTTCTGCAAGGTGTTTAACAGCTCCTCCAGGGTAGTGTGCTCCTGGATCTGCAGCTATTACCATGAATACATCACATTCTTTCCTTGTTAAGAGATCTATAGTGTTAGTTTCCCCGTTCATGTATCTCTGGTATCCTCTTGAGAAGTCGACACCGTATGGGAATCCAGTTTCATAAGACATGAAAATATTGAACCCGTTAACGTTGAAGTGACCCCTCATAGGCATCAGTACCCATTTGGAGTATTTGTTTAAGTCAGCTATCATTTGAATAGCTATGTCAATGTTTCTCTGTTTGGATAATGTGTGGGTTAAACCTAAACCGAAGTAAAGTGTACCGAATTGAGCATTTTTCATTTTTTCGGTTAATTCATATATGTCTTCTTTAGGTATACCTGAGATTACATCTTTTTTAAGTTTTTTACCTTTTAAAACTGCCCTTATAGCGTTGTAAAACTCGTAGTCCCCGTTTTGTTCAAACCCAATCCATACATCTGACATTTTAGCTGTGTCACTGTATTTAGGGTCCATTGTAACAACAGTTCTGTCGTATCTTCCCCTTGGCCTGAAGTATCCCCTTGGGAAAGTACTGTATCTAGCCATGTGTCTTGGGTGAGAGTTCATAGCGTTACTTCCAGTGTAAACAACCATGTCTGCACGGTTTTTACCTTCTCCGAGGGTGAAAATAGGGTATCCTACATTCTGAACTGCCTGGATAGAAGGACCGTGGCAGATAGTTGCCTGGTTGTCTAATACAGCTCCTACTAATTCACCAAGTTCGAGACCGTGGTGCATGGTTTCAATTGAAGTTTCACTCCAACCGTAGAATACAGGTCTTACAGCTCCAGCTATAAGTTCTGCAGCTTTATCTAAAGCAGCGTCCCAGTCAACTTCTTCAAGTTCACCTTCTTCATTCCTTATCATTGGCACTAATAATCTCTGGTCCATATCTTCCATAATCTTACTAGCACCTAGTCTGCAAGCATGTCTTACTGCAACAACATGCCCATCTTTAACTAAATAATCTAAATCGTCACAGTTACATCCGCAAAAAGCGCAAGTACAGTTTTCTACGATTTCATCGTAGTCTGTTATTGGTTCTTCGTAATTTGCCATTTATGTAACCTCCTTATAATTTCTTGTAGACCGGCATCTCTCCAAGTGAAGTAAGTTTGGCGATGCTTTCTTCATCCTTATCATCGACGTATTTTTTGTAGGTTGCCCTCATAAGGTCAGCCATTAATAAAACGTCTTCTTCAGATTTTTCAACTGTACACATGATCCCTTTGTATGTAGGGTCACAACAGCAGTAGGTTTCAGGGCTTGTTACTACATTTGCCCATGGTCCTTTTGGTATAAATATTGTGCCTTCATGAGGTGCATCCCTTGAGTGAGCAGCGAATACTATTACTTCTCCCCAGTCAGAAACAACTTTCACATGTTCCCAGTTAGCGACACCTAATTTAGCCATGTCTTTAGGGTCCATGTATGCTACTCCAGCAACTTTTCTGTATTCATCTTTAAGGGTAGATCCTCTTTTTTTGCAAGCTCCTTGGTAAATGTCGGAACCTGTGTTAAGCATTACTTCTAATTTAGTTCGTTCTTTAGCAGTTGGTTCTTCAAATTTTACTACTTTTGGAACGGCTGGTTTTTCTACATAAGTCAAATTTAACACCTCATTCTAGCCAGATTGCATCTGTAGGACAGAATACTTGGCAGGTACCACATTTTGTACAGCTATCTTTACTGAATAATTTGATTACTCCATTTTCAACCATCATAATTACGTCTTCGGTCTTAGGACCGTGTCCACCTGAAACTTCAGGACTGATTGATGCATTTATTGGGCATGCGACTACACAAACACCGCATCCGAGACATTTGTCTTGGTTTACTTTAAGTTCCATTTGATCACCTGTATGATTTTAAGTTTTTAAAGATTCTAATCTTTGTTGCCATGATTTGGATTTAGTAGGTGTGTAATTAACTGCAGTTCTTTTTACGTTTATGGCTTTTGTAGGACATACATTTGCACATGCTCCACAGTATATACAGAACTGTTCTTTTTTATCGATTTTTTCACCGATTTCAGCTGGTTTGGATGGTTTGTGGAATTCTAATACATCACATGGGCATATATCTACACATGCTCCACATGCTTCACATTTTTCTTCGTCAAATTCCAGTTCACCTTCAAATGGTTTTTCAACAATTACTGCTTCTTTTGGACAGACGTCTTCGCACCATCCGCACCTTACACATGATTCTTCATCAATGATTGCTTTACCAGTGATTTCAGCTGCTTCTGGGCTGATTTCGTATTCACCGTATGAACATGCTCTGCATGCTTCCATTATAGCATTTTCAGGACATGCACGTTTACATACACCACAGTAAACACATTTTTCTTCATCTACTGATATTTCAAAGTCTTCAGGACCTTTCTGTTCAATTGTTATAGCATCTGCAGGGCACATTTCTTCACATACACCACAGTCTATACATTTTTCTTTGTTGATCTCGATTTCACCAGATACAAGTTTTGACCTGTCAGGGAGTATCCTTGCAACGGTTACTGCTTCCTGTGGACATGCTCTTTCACATGCTTTACAGTAAACACATGCATCATCACTTATTTCTGCAGAAGATACGAGACGTGGGTAAGTTTCTATTTCTTTAATTGGTTTACCGTCTATTGTGAGATCTAATGCATCTACAGGGCATGCAACATCACACATACCACAAAGTACACATTTATGTTCGTCGATTGTTATTTTAGGCTCTTCAGCACCGGTTCTTACTATTGCACCAATGTCGCCGAGTTTTATTGCCTCTACTGGGCATATCTGTTCACAAATGCCGCAGCCAACACATGTTTCATTCTTGAATGACAGCTTTCTTTCTTCTTCAGCTGATCTTTCAATGTCGAAATTCTTGGCTTTGACTTCTTTTACATTTGCAGCCATTTTTTTATTCCTCCATCATAATTTTAATTGAGTTAGTAGGACATTTTTCTTCGCACATGAGACATCCACAACATGAATCATTGTCTATCTGTGCTTTGAGATTATCCAACGATATGGCATTCATCAAACATGTATCTACACAAAGCCCACAACCAATACATGAATCCCTCACTTTTGCTCTGTATTTTTGGTTTAAACATGTCTTAACAATTGTTCTTGTTGTATCCCTGTCTTCCAAAAGAGCACTTGTTAGCTCCAGAAAATCCTTTGGACAAAAACCTTTAATGAGTTCTGCTATCTCTATAGATCCCATCGATATATTTCTACCATTCAAATAATGAGAAAGTGTTGATCTGTCCATATCCAGCATTTCAGATATTTCTTTCTGGCTGCGTCCCTCTCTAATGAGTTCTACTGCCGCTAAATATTTTAATCCTGAAGCAATGTGTTTTGGCATGATGGACACCTTGTGTATTAATTACACATCTTGTTTTTATAAATATATATATTTCGACTAGGTAAATATGGAAAATTATATATAATGATGTGTATCAAGTACACATCTTTACATTATAAAAATCAGCGTACATATACATACTTTTTCAAAAAAATTGCATACAATTAAATCCATTAGAATCATTCAATTTTACATTTCAAGCCATATAAATCGTTTTTTCATAACCCCATTTTGAACCCGTTTTATGGTCATCATGATTTTAAAATTTAACAAAATAACAACCTATTTGCACTAGCTTTTCAAGACATATTAAAGGTTAAAAAATAATCAATTTATGATATTTAACTGGTGTCTATTATGTACTCATCAAACTTAATTCCGGTAGAAGATGCACTAAAATTAATTGAAAGTGTTAAAATAACACTTAATAAAGAAGATATTCCTCTTGAAGAAGCAAATACAAGAGTTTTAGCTGAAAATATTGAAGTACTGATTGATGCCCCTCCTTTTGACAGATCTGCAATGGACGGGTATGCTGTAATAGCAGAAAATACAGCGGGAGCATCCGAATCTAATCCAATATATCTTGAAGTTATAGATGAAATTGGTGCTGGAAGCGTGTCTAATCATATTTTAAGTCAGGGAAAAGCTATTAGAATAGCAACAGGGGCACCCATGCCTTCTGGCTCAAATGCAGTTGTAATGGAAGAAGATATTGAACACGTAGATAACCAGATTAAAATAACTAAAAACGTTGCTTTTAATAGAGATGTAGCACTTAAAGGCGAGGATTTAAAAAAAGGAGAAATTATTTTAAAGGAGGGACAAATTCTAGATCCTAATCACCTTTCTGTGATAGCCTCATCAGGTTACAGCAGGGTCAAAGTATTCAAAAAACCTGAAGTGGGAGTTATTATAACTGGAAATGAGCTTGTAGATCCAACCACAAATCTTGAGCCAGGGAAAATAGTGAATTCAAATAGATTTGCTTTAAAAGGACTTGTTGAAGATTCTCTTGCAGTGCCCCACATTAAACACTGCAGAGATGATTTAGATACCATGGTAAATGAACTCCATGGATATGCCCAAAAATATGATGTAGTAATCACAACTGGAGGGACTGCAATCAGCAAGGGAGATGTTGTGGTAAGCGCAACTTCTAAACTTGGAGAAGTTCTGGTTCACGGCGTTGCCATCAAGCCAGGAAAACCTGTTGGATTTGGTGTTGTAAATAATAAACCTGTTTTCATGCTTTCAGGTTATCCCGTAGCGGCAGCAGTACAGTTTGACATTTTTGCAAGAAATTACATCCTAAAAATGCAGAATATCTACAAAAAATTCGATTTAATAGAATGCACTGCAGGCGACGATATAAGATCATCTAAAGGTAAGTGCAATATAATAAGGGCAAAACTTGAAGAAGACATGGTTTACCCAATAAAAACAAAAGCAGGCATAAATAAATCAGCAGTGCTGTCAAACTGTTATATATTCGTTGATGAAGATACTAACGATATAAAAAAAGGTGAAAAGTGCAATATACTTAAATACAGCTCTTTAAAAGTTTTTGAGTGAATTTAAGTTATATTTTTACTTTATTCCTGATTTTTTGTAATCTGATCAAGAAGTTCCTGAGCTTCCATGAAATTTTCATCCTTCACAAGCAGACCTTTAAGTATTTTAGCTGCTTTATCATATTCTTTGAGATGGTACAATCCATTGGCATACAGGTATGAAGCATATTTATAGAAAGCGTCATCATCTTTAGAGTAAGTGTAAAGGAAATTGTCAAGTGCAGTTACAGATTCATCATATTTTTTTAACATAAACAGAGTGTATCCTTTATTATACCAAACCATCCTATCAAGGGGATTTATACGAATAACCTGTTCAAAACAGTCCAGTGCTTGTTCATATTTCTTAAGTTCCAGAAGGGCTATTCCTTTATTGTTCCATGCCGGGAAGAAATCTTCATCCAGATTAATTGCCTTATCAAAAAATTCTACCGCTCGTTGAACTTCACCCTGCCCTAAAAAGGACATCGCTTGTTTATGAAACACTTCAGCTTCTTTTTTACCCATTAAAATCAACCTCAAAAACTCTCTTATTTTCTGTTATGATTACTTATTTCAACATCATATAAAAATAAAAAATTAAAATTATGATAAATTTACTCTTTTTCAACCTTCACCGCACAAACCTTAAATTCCGGTGTATTGGATATAGGGTCCATCGCAGGGCTTGTAAGAACATTTGTAGGTGTTTCACCGAAGTGGAACGTCATAAAGACTACTCCTTTTGGAGACATATCAGTTACTTCTACCCTTGTTTTAACTTCACCCCTCCTTGAGATTACTTTAACCATATCTCCATTTTCAAATCCAAGTTCTGCCGCATCTTCAGGATTTATTTCTAGTGGATCATCACCGTACAATTCAACAAGACCATCAGCGGCTCCAGTCATGGTAGTAGTATGATAATGATAAATACTACGCCCTGTTGTAAGGAGCAATGGATATTCTTCATCAGGCAGCTCAGCAGGAGGTCTGTAGTGTAAAGGTATGAACTTCCCTTTGCCGCTTTCAGTTGCAAATTTTTCCACATGCAGAATTGGAGTTCCAGGGTCTTTTTCATCAATGCAAGGCCATTGTATGCCCTCTTCTTCAATACGGCCGTAGGTAATTCCACCAAATATTGGAGCAACTGAAGCAAGTTCATCTACAATAGAGGACGCATTCTTAAATTCAAATCCTTCTGCACCCATCTTTTTAGCAATTTCACAGGTTATTTCCCAATCGGCTTTAGATTCACCTACTGGTTCTATTGCTTTTCGTACCCTTTGCATTCTTCGTTCTGCATTGGTAAATGTACCATCCTTTTCAGCGTAAGATGCTGCAGGCAGTACCACATCAGCCATGCGCGCCGTTTCAGTCATGAAAATATCCTGAACTATTAAAAAGTCAAGATTTTCAAGGGATTTAATGATGCTTGAAGAGTCAGGCTCGCTTAAAACCGGATTTTCACCCATGATATAAAGTGCTTTAACCGTTCCAAGACTTGATGCACCTATAACAAACGGCATTTTTAATCCTACAGACTTATCTAATTCACAGCCCCACATTTCTTCAAATTTCTTATAAACTTCCGCGTCATCGACCTTCTGGTATCCCGGATACGAATCAGGTAAACAACCCATATCACAGGAGCCCTGAACATTATTTTGCCCCCTAATCGGGTTTACTCCAGTGGAAGGTTTTCCGATGTTTCCTGTAAGAAGTGCCAGGTTACTGAGCGCAAATACATTGTCAGTTCCATGAGAATGCTCTGTTATACCTAACGAGTACAGAATAGATGCAGGTTTTGTTGATGCGTATAATCTTGCGGCTTCTCGTATTTTTTCTTTGTCAACTCCAGTAATTTCCTCAACAGAGTCTAGATCAAATTCTTCAAGTGATTTTTTAAATTCATCGAAGTTTTCTGTGCGTTTATCGACAAAAGAAGAATCATACAAGCCTTCCTCAATTATCACTCCCATCATACCCATAAGGAGAGCAACATCAGTTCCAGGATTATGTTTTAAGAACACATCAGCATATTTTGAAAGCTGTATCTCCCTTGGATCTGCAACAATAAGCTTTTTACCCTTTTTAGCTGCCTCAATCATTCTCATACCTATAACTGGATATGACGCCGTTGCGTTGGTACCTATAATAAATAGACAATCCGCATCAGGTATTTCGTCTATAGAATTACTCATTGCCCCGCTCCCCATACTTCTGGCAAGCCCTGCAACCGATGGTGCATGGCATGAACGTGCGCAGTTATCCACATTATTTGTGCCCATTACAACACGTGTAAATTTCTGGAGAGCATAATTATCTTCATTTGTGCATCTTGCAGATGAAATCGCTGCGAAAGTGTCTCCCTTATATTTTTCAAGATTTTGAGCTATAAAATCAAGTGCTTCATCCCAGCTTACTTCTTCAAATTCCCCATTCCGCTTTATTAAAGGCAAAGTCAGCCTGTCAGGGTGATTGATGAATTTATATCCAAATCTACCCTTAACACAGAGGTTGCCTTTATTTACCTTATTATCTGGATCAGCCCTTACACCTGTAATTTCATTTCCGCGGACTCCAAGATAGATACTGCAACCAACACCGCAGTATGGGCATGTACTTTTAACTTCCCTTGAAGGTTTTGGACTGTTTTTAGGAACAAGTGCACCAACAGGGCATCTTACAACACATTCCCCACAGGATACACATGCCGATTCCATTATAGGCCTATCCGCAAATGTTGTAATTTTTGTATTGCACCCTCTAAATCCAAAATCAACTGCATTTACACCCAGCATCTCACTGCATGTTCTAACACATATCCCACACAGTATACATTTCTTAAGATCCCTATCGAAAAATGGATTGGATTCATCCTTTTCAAGATCTAGAGTCGAACACCTTAAACTTCCCAGATCATCCCTTTGAATACCAAGATAAGAAGCTATTTCCTGCAGTTTGCATTCATTATTTTTAGCACATGTAAGGCAGTCCATCTCATGGTTTGCAATTAAAAGCTCTGCAACAAGCCTTCTTACTTTATTTACTGCTTCACTTTCACTTTTTATATTCATACCTTCCTGTGCAATTGTTTCACATGATGTAACCAATCTTCCATCATCATTTTCAACTAAGCACAATCTACATGCCCCATATGGTTTTAATTGAGGGCTGTAACATAAATTTGGAATATAAATGCCGTTTTCAAGTGCCGCCTCAAGTATAGTGGTTCCTTCTTCCGTTTCTATATTAAATCCATCTATTGTAAATGTGATTTTATTTTTCTTCATGTTAATCATTGAAATCTGTAAATTATCAAAATTAGATTCTAAAATGAGTATCTATCCATTGCATACATACCCTTTTATCTCCAATAATATGGAAAATATCCGATATATGTAAGTTATTTAGAAATTATATATCATCATATTTATTTATATTGAAATTCCCAAAAATAAGGTACAATATATACTAAAGCAAAATTAGTTTATGATAAGTTATTATAATTGAACACGCTTTATTAATGATATATTACTCAAAGAAACATTGAATTATTCTATAGGTGTAATTATGAAAGTTATAGCTGTTTCTGGAACAAAAAATACTGGAAAAACAACACTAGTTACAAGAATTGTTGCCGAACTTACAAGGAGAGGCTTCAGCGTTGGAACCATTAAACACACACACCATACTTTTGACCTTGAAGGTAAAGACACATGGAAACACAGGGAAGCCGGGGCTGAAATTGTAGTGGGTTCAGGTGATGAAACCTTTTTAACTGTAAATGAAAATATGGACTTAGACCAGATTTTAAGCATGATAAAGTTCATTAAAGACCTTGATTTTGTAGTTCTAGAAAGTTTTAAACACTGTAAATATGCTAAAGTAGCTACATCCGATATTGAAGATGAATTCATAATAACCCGAGTTAATGCCCTGAAAATGAATGAAAATGATGTTAAACCGATTGTAGATCTAATTGAAGAACGAAGCTACGGCATTTTACAGAATTTGGATTGTAAAAAATGCGGCTTTGAAAACTGTACAGAGTTTGCAAAAGCGGTTGCAAAAGGCGAAGCAAAAACGGGCACAGAATGTAAAACTGAATCTGATGAAATTCTACTCAGAGTAGATGACCGTATTATCCCAATGAACTTCTTTGTACAGGATTTCGTTAAAAATGCAGTTGTAGGCATGATAAAATCCCTTAAAACTGAAGAATTTGGAGTATATGAAGGTAAAAAGATTGAATTGATAATAAGGGATAAAGATTAGTTTAATATATTACATATACTATTTTTGAACCATTTAAAAAATTTATTTTAAAAAAATAAGGAAGAAATAACATTATCTTCCTGTTTTAAATTGTAAAGTGTAGCCACCTGCATTATTACCTGCATAGTCTTTTACTGCATAAGATGGGATGTAAATCCGGTACCATGTGTAACTGAGCCTCCTGCTGGTCGTGTTGATATAAAGTGTGTTTCCCGAGATCCATTTGGTAATTGAAACTAGTTTTCCAGTGCTGAGATTCTTTATATAAATTTTAGACCAGTTAGTACTGCTTTTAACGCTTTCACTG
This sequence comes from Methanobacterium veterum, assembly GCF_000745485.1. NCBI lineage: Archaea > Methanobacteriati > Methanobacteriota > Methanobacteria > Methanobacteriales > Methanobacteriaceae > Methanobacterium > Methanobacterium veterum. The sequence goes on along the minus strand of NZ_JQJK01000009.1, from coordinate 459,682 downwards.
AGTTTAATTGCAAATGTTGCAGTTCTTGAAACACCGGTAGCTCCATTTTTAGGTGAAGTGGAGACTACTTTTGGTATCACTTTATCAATGGTGTACTTCTCAGTGCAAACTGAAGATGGATTACCTGCAGTATCAATTGCTATAAACCTCAAAGTGGTTGTAGAAGATATTGTAATCGGTCCAGTGTACAGCTTACTCTTTGATGTCGGCGCAGTACCGTCTAAAGTATAATATATTTTTCCAGGCTCATTCATCGACAGAGTTATGGTTTTAGTGGCATTATACAATCCACCTTTGATATTAGCGCTTGTTACAGGCGGTTTTGTGTCTATTTTGAAGTATCCTATATAATCATCTGATAAATTCCCTGCAGGATCTACTGTGAAATATATGATTTTTGTTTTTCCATCAGTTAATTTAATCGGATTAGTATACCTATGTGAGGTTTTCCAATCATCAAATGTGTAGTAAATATCCGCCTCTTCATCATCAGACTCCAATATGAGAGTTACATTATGATTGTATAATCCTTCGTCAACATTCTGCCACACATCTGGAGCTGTTGTATCAATTGTATATAATTCAGCGTATATGCCAGAAAGGTTTCCTGCATCATCCATTGCTACATATTTCAGCACAGTATGCCCTTCATCACTTATTTCAATTGGATCCGTGTATAATTGGCCGTATACTGATGGATCACGCCCATCTAAGGTATAATAAATATTAACATCGTCGTCAGAGTTTAAGGTTACAGTAATCACGTCTTTGTGTAATCCTCCCTTAGGATCGGTCCATAGTTTCGGTGCCGTGGTATCGATGGTGTATGTTTCTGTATAAATGTCAGACCAGTTTCCAGATCCATCAACTGCTGCATACTTCAGTTCAGTTGTTCCTTCTGCACTTATACTGATTGGACCGTTGTATAATTGACCATATACTTTTGGATCAGTTCCATTTAATGTGTAGTAAATTCTTGATTTCTCATCATTGGAATTTAAACTCACATTCACAGTATGGTTATACAGGCCTCCTTCAGTATTATCCCAAACTTCAGGTGGAAGATCAAGTGTATATGTTTCCTGCAGTGCATCTGCCCAGTTTCCAGATCCATCAACTGCCCTGTAGGTCAGTTCAGTTGTTCCTTCCAGATCAATTGTAATAGGACCGCTGTATAACTGCTCATCGCCCCCATTTATCCTGTAATAAATGTCTGCATTTTCATCATCGGACTCCAGAACGACAGTTATTCCATTATTGTATAATCCTCCCTTATGATCTGCCCATACCTTTGGAGCAGTGGTGTCGATAGCATATGTTTCTGTGTTAATCTCTGACCAGTTTCCTGCGCCATCTGTAGCTATAAATTTCAGTATAATTGTTCCCTGGCTGTTTATATAAATTGGACCTGAGTATATGTTGCTTGTCTCTGTTGGATCGCTTCCATCAGTTGTGTAATATATTACAGCGCCTTCTTTATTTGAGGTAATGTTTACAACCTTAGTTTGGTTGTATGATCCACTTTTTACATCAGCAGCAGCTTTTAATTTCACATCCATCTGGCTGTTTACCACATTATCCGATGAATTTGAATCATATTCTGCACCTGACACTGCTGCTGTACCTACAAATGATCCTAACTTTTGAGCTTTTACAGTGATTTGAGCAAATACATCGTTTCCTGCTGAAATATTGCCAATATCCCATATACCAGTGAGTGGATCATATTTACCTTGAGAAGTCTCTGCAGAAACAAAATCAAAGCCTTCAGGCAGTACATCAACTATTTTAACACCTGTTGCATTGTTTGGACCATTATTTTCCACATGGATGGTGTAGCCGACATTCTGCAGATAATTGATTTCACCATTTATAATCTTTTTAACATTTAGATCAGCGGCTGCAGGCACTGTAAGGGTTACACTAGATACATCATTTCCAGTATTCTGGTCATATTCATTTTGTGCGGTTTTTATGGCAGTGCAGGTTAATTCAGTATTTGAAGCTGTGATTTTCCCAATAACTGTAAGTGTTGCAGTAGTACCACTTGCAAGTGTTCCAACATTCCATATTCCAGAACTGTAAGTACCTTGATTTGTGGATGAAGAGACTATCTGTATTCCTTCAGGCAGAATATCTGTAATTTTAACTCCTGATGCTATATTTGGTCCATTGTTTGTCACATTGATGGTGAATTTAACATTTTGCAGGTACTTAGGCGCTGCATTATCAACAGTCTTTTTAACCTTTATGTCTGCAGCAGCAGGCACTGCAATAGATGTACTTGATGAATCATCATTACTATCTCTGTCGTACTCGGTTACAGAGGTTTTTTGTGCTGCATTGACGATTACCCCAGTTTTTGTGACATTTCCTGTGATGTTTAAAGTTTTAGATTCGCCGCTTGCAAGGTCACCGATATTCCAGATTCCAGTTAAATAATTATAGAGTCCTCCTGAAGTGTCTGAAACATATCGGATACCCGGTGGGAGTAAATCAGTTATCTGAAGTCCAGTTGCATCATCTGGGCCGTTATTTACCACTTTAACTGTGTAAATAATATTTTGAGAATATTTAGGTGTTGCATTGTTAACAGACGTTGTAACAGCGACACTTACAGCTTTTGGTATGTCTAAAGTTAGGCTGGATGCATCATTTCCAAGATCGGGATCAAATTCATTTAATTCTGTTTTAGCAGCATTACTGATTATACTGGTATTTGATACGTTGATAATCCCCATTACTTTAAGGAACACCGAAGCACCTGAGTTAAGGTTCCCAATAGTCCATAATCCATTAGAATAGGATGTTCCCTCTGAAGGAGTTATAATAACATTTGATAACCCTGGCGGCACCACATACTCCACTGTTACTCCAGATGCATCATCCGGACCATTATTTTTTGTAGTTACAACAAAGAGGACAGTTTGTTTATATTTAGGGTTTTTATCATCTGCTGAAATTGTTACATTTATATCTGCAGTTCCCTTAAGGTCACTTGTAAATTTAGACATGAATACATCACCTGCACCATTTAAAGACTCATCATAAGCTCCAAGAGTTGCTGGAAAATTAGTTGAACCAGTCTTACCTGTGATGATAATATTCCCAGAGGGATCTGCAGCTATAGCATATCCAACATCACCATAATTTCCCCCAAGATAAGTAGATGCAAGGAGTTGAGTTAAATTACTGTTTAACTTTGAAATGATCACATCGCCAGGTATAGACCTGCTGAATTGATCTCCATCCCCGTTGAATGATTTGTCATATGCCCCTGGAGTAGTTGGGAAATTGGTTGATGATGTACCCCCTACAATGAAAATATTCTCCAGAGGGTCTATATCCATCCCGTACACAATATCATAATCATTTCCACCGAGATAAGTGGATGCAAGAAGCTGTGTGAGGTTGCTGCTAAATTTAGAAACAAATATATCATAAGTTCCGCCGTTGTAAGAAGTATCATAAGCTCCTGAAGTTACTGGAAAACTGGTTGAATTTGTATATCCTGAAACAAAAATGTTTCCAGATAATGAACTAAATATTATGTCTGTTACGTCATTTCCTCCAATAAAAGTAGATGCTAAAACTCCAAAGAGGTTATTATCTAATTTTGAAATGAATAACGTTTTTCCGCTGTATGATGCGTTATAAGCTCCGGTTGTCACAGGGAAATTAGATGAGTTAGTAAATCCTGCAATGAATACCTTTCCAGAAGGATCAACTGTTATCCCATTGACAACATCTCTATCTGTTCCTCCAAGATAGGTGGATGCTAAAAGCTGCGTGAGGCCGTTGTTAAACTTAGAAACAAATATGTCGTAATCTCCTCCATTGTAGGACGTATCATAAGCACCAGGTGTTACTGGAAAATTAGTTGTAGCCGTACTACCCGTGACAAAAATATTTCCTGATGAATCTATGGCTATATCCTGCCCTGAATCTGAATTACCCCCAATAAAAGTGGATGCAAGAAGTGTTGTAAGATCGTTGTTTAATTTCAAAACGAACGCATTATCTGGGTATGGAGCATTATTATCAAAAGTAGTGTCATATGCTCCTGAAGTTACTGGGAAATTAATAGATTGAGTAGATCCTGTAATAAAAACGTTTCCTAGCGAATCTACTGCAAGTGAAGAAACACCATCATATTTTATTCCTCCCAAATAAGTGAATGCTAGAAGCTGTGTAAGGTCGCTGTTAAACTTGGAAACGAATATATCATAATATCCATTGAAAGAGGAGCCATATGATCCAGAAGTTACTGGAACATCGTAAGATTGTGTTGTTCCCGCAACAAAAATGTTTCCATGAGAATCTATAGAAACAGCCTTTGACGTATCAGAATCACTTCCCCCCAAGAAAGTAGAAGCTAAAAGAGGATCTATAGTCAGATCATATGCTTTATTGTAATTCCCAACCTTGAATCCGTAGTAACTGCCGTTTACAATATAATTAACACTCACATTGACCCTTTTCCCGTTAATTATCTGATAAGCGATTGGCGCAGTCATTTTTAAAATACCGTCATCGGTCACTATTTCAAGCTCGCCTTTTTTATTGATTTTAAGGCTGTTTGCCCCTTCAATCAAAAATAGTATATCATTTGGATTCCCATTTGGTTTAACCTTGAATATTTTTTCAAAGTTTTTACCATAAGCCTTGAGAGTTAAATCAATATTAGGATATAAATCAGCATAGTAAAGCTGGTTATACGTTGGAATACTTTTTTTCCATTTATTTTTGTCATTTCCTTTAAAATAATTGACTATCGTCTTTGATTTGTTTGTCCCTTTCACGCTGACATTGTTGGAACCAACAAAGTGTTCCTTGACCGCATGGCTGTTATTAAGAAGTATATATGTTATGCCGTCGTATGTAATGTAAGCATTACCAGAAATCGTTGTGACATAGTATTTTACCTTACTATTGTTTAACTGTCCCTGATTTTCAACGAAAGGCACTTGAACGTTGCCCAGTTTAGATGTTACATTGGAACTAACGGCAGAATGACTCGAAGTCGTGTTTGCCGCCGCTGCTGTCCCGCAAAATAAGAGTGTGACAGTTAAAATAATAGTTAATATCAATAGTTGCCTCTTAATTCTATCCCCTCCTTAATTTAGAATATTAACTTTGTTTTTCGTATTTATTTAGGTAGATATTATAGTTTATTATTAAAGCTGAACTGAAAGATTTACAAAGTGATAGATATATTCTAAAAGCCTCAATTTATACAAAATAGATTATAAATTGTTAATATGCAAAAAAAGAAAATTATAATCCATATATGTTATTATTATAATCCTTTATAACATAAATCAATTGATAAGTTCATAAAATAAGTCTATTGAGTTAAAAAACAAGTATGTTAAATTACTATTTAATAATTATAAATCTAATAACTCCAATATAATTAAAAGAAGTTAAAAATAATAAAAAAGATGTTCAAGCAGTTATTTGCCTTCATCTATCTCTATTTTTGGTATGCATTCCATAGCATCATATTTTCCTGAACACAGCTCGATGCAGGTACCGCATTTAATACATTTTTCCTGGTCAATTACATGAGGTTCTTTCTTTTCACCGCTGATTGCATCTACAGGACATGATTTAAAGCATAACCTGCAGCCGTTGCATTCTTCAGTTATTATATGGTAAGAGATGAATTCTTTACATGCAAGGGCAGGGCAGAGCTGGTCATTGATGTGTGCATCGTATTCATTTTCAAAGAATTTTAACGTTGTAAGCACCGGATTTGGTGTGTTTTGGCCCAAACCACACAGCGAACCTTTTTTAATCCCTTCTGCAAGGTCTTTAAGCAGCTGTACATCTTCAGGTTTACCTTTTCCTTCAGTTATATCAGTCAATATATCCAGCATCTGTTTTGCACCTAATCTGCATGGTACGCACTTACCGCAAGACTCTCTCTGGGAAAATTCAAGGAAATAACGGGAAACTTCAACCATGCACGTACTTTCGTCCATTATAACAAGACCGCCAGAGCCCATTATGGCACCAGCCATAGTAAGAGAATCATAGTCTATTGGAGTGTCTATGAAGCTTTCAGGAAGACATCCCCCAGAAGGCCCTCCAATTTGCACTGCTTTAAATTTTTTGCCGCCAGGAATACCTCCACCGATGTCGAAAATTACTTCTCTTAAGGTTGTTCCAAGAGGCACCTCAATTAAGCCCGGCCTTTCAATTTCACCCACTAGAGAGAATGTTTTGGTCCCTTTACTTGAGTCTGTTCCAAATTCTGCGAATTTATCAGGGTTTTTCTGCATTATAAGCGCTACGCTTGCAAGGGTTTCCACGTTGTTTATAACGGTTGGTTTACCGAACAGGCCAGAAGTTGTTGGGAACGGAGGACGTGTACGTGGAGTTCCCCTTTTTCCTTCAACTGATGCTATTAGTGCAGTTTCTTCACCACATACAAATGCACCGGCACCTTCTTTTATTTCTATATCAAAATTAAATCCAGAGCCACAGATATTCTCCCCTAAAAATCCATATTCTCGCATCTGTTTTATGGCGTGTTTTAAATGATCAAGTGCAAGAGGATATTCAGCTCTGCAGTATATGTATGCTTTTTTCGCGCCGATGACATAACCTGCTATAAGGATTCCTTCCAAAACAGAGTGAGGATCACTTTCAAGGAGAGACCTGTTCATAAATGCCCCAGGATCTCCTTCATCAGCGTTGCATATCAAGTATCTGGTTTCTCCTCCAGAATCACGACAGAACTGCCATTTCATCCATGTAGGGAATCCTGCTCCTCCCCTTCCCCTAAGTCCAGATTCTTTTATTTTTTCTATAACTTCCTCTGGTGCCATTTTAATAGCATCCATAAATCCACTGTACCCATCATTTGCAATGTAGTGGTTGATATTCTTTGGATCTATAATACCGCAGTTACGTAAAATTCGCCGAACCTGAGGTTTTAAAGCTTTTGTATCGAAAAATAGAGGTATACCCTCAATTTTTCCTTCTCCAATAGTTCCAAGGGCATATTCAGGTAAAGGATCATCTTTTACAATGTAAGATCTAATGATTTCTTGCGCTGTCTTTTTTGTTACATTTCCATAAAAAATTCCAGGATTTCCCTGCTTAAAAATCGTTATTATTGGTTCTGCGTAGCATAACCCAATACAGCCCACTTCAATGATCTCTGCATTTGCATTATTTTTCTCCAATTCCTCTTGAATTACAGATTTCACAAGAGCTGCACCTGCCGATTTTCCGCATGTGGCAGAACCTATGAGTATCAACGGGTCTTCGCCTTTATAAAGCGATTCATATTCATTTTTTGCAGTTTTAACTATTTTATCGAAATTCATTGATTTCCCTTTTTTAAAGTTTTGATCTAATTACTTGCTTTTTCTTTACTTTTTTTCCTTTTAAAAAGCCTTTTAATATTTTTTAAAGATATATGGGACTCAACTTCATCATTGACCATGGCGCATGGTGCTAAAGCACAGCAGCCCAGGCATCCCACAGATTCAAGAGAATACTCTAAATCAGTGGTTACTTCTCCTTCTTTGATACCTAAATGTCTTTCAATTCCAGCCAATATTTGAGGTGCACCCTGTACGTGGCATGCAGTCCCTGTACAAACCATTATATGTTTTTTACCCACAGGAGTAAATCTAAACTGAGAATAAAACGTTGCAACTCCATATATTTCGCTTTCAGGCATCTTCAAAAAGTTTGAAAGCTCTACTATTATATCTTCAGGCAGGTATCCATAATTAGACTGGATATCCTGTAAAATAGGAATTAATTCTGATTTTTCGCCTTTGTAACTTGATAAAATTTCGTTTAATTTGTCTTCCATTCTTTTCCACCGGTTTACCAATTACATCGATTAAATGTACTGGTTTAATTTGACTTATCAGTTGACTGATTGAATCTTTTAAAAAGAGTAATGATATAAAAATATACATTTTTTCTATTTATAGTTATTTCACACCCAATTATTTGAAGTTTTTTGGAAGATTTTTAAGGGGCTGTAAATGAAACTATAATCAGTAATAAATATATCAAATTAAAATCATATTATAAACAGGTAAATAAAAAGAAATGGGGATAATAACCATGGCAGATGAACTTCCAGATCATTATGTAAGTATAAGAGAAAGATATAAAGAATTTGGGAATGCATTAAGTGATTTAGGTAGAATAACAGATCAATCCGGCCCTATAGATCATAAACATTCACATTTAATTCAGCTTGCAGCATCAGCTGCCATAAGATCAGAAGGTGCCGTACACAGCCACGCAAGAAGAGCTCTTGAACTTGGAGCCTCTCCTGAAGAGTTATATCATGCGTTAATTATTGTCACAAGTACTATAGGATTCCCAAATGTAGCTGCAGCCATCTCATGGGTAGATGACGTTGTAATGGATACGAAATAAATAATTAACTCTTTTTAAAGCATTAATTTATTAATTTTTTATTTTTACATCAGTTTTAATAATCAGTGCACTAATTAAATATAGACAGACTTTTTGACTACGAGGTAATTCCATGGCAGAAATGTTTAAGAAAGTAAATGCTACACGTATTGATAACGGAATCTCTCAGGTAGAGGAAAAAATCGTTAATGACGAGCAAATCAAAATTATCATAAATGAAACAGTCACTAGAAGTTTCTCCATAAGCCCTAACTCTTTAAAAGAGTTTGCAGTAGGATACTTACTTGGAGAAGGATTGGCTGTATCTGTAGATAATATAACCGAAATAAAGGTTGAGGATTATACCATCAACGTAACTGTTGACCTTGCTGATTTTGATATTAGAAAAGAACTGATCGTGGGATCTGACTGCTTTGGAGGGTGGAGAACCAAAATTGATTATATAAATGAAGTAGATTCAGATTATACTGTTTCCAAAGAAGATATATTTGAAGGATTTAAAAAATTAAAAGAAGAAGCCCATGTATGGCAGGAAACCGGCGGTACTCACATAGCAGGCCTTGTAAATAAAGATACTAATGAATTTATAGGTATAGAAGATGTAAGCCGCCACGTTGCAGTGGATAAAGTTATAGGTGCAAGTGCACTTAAAAAAATAGATTTTTCAAGGAGTTTCCTCGTATACAGCGGAAGAATGCCTGCAGACATGTTAATAAAGGTTGCAAGGACTGGAATTCCAATTTTAACTTCTAATGCTGCCCCCACTTCTTCGGGTTATTCAGTTGCCCAAAAAGCAGGAATAACATTAGCAGGATTTGTCAGGGGAGAACGGTTTAACATATATACACATCCCTACAGGATTTTAATATAAAAACAGTATAACACCTATGTGTTATACGCAGAATATCCTACTGGATAAATATATATCGTATTTTCATTCTCTGAAAGGCCGAGAACTGTATGGACCTGGTCGTCTTTAAATGAACCTAATGCTACTGTTACCAGACCTCTGGCTTCAGCTTCCAGGTAAATATTTTCTCCAGCATGCCCTGCTTCTAAATTCACAAATCGAGTACAAAGTGTTTCATCTTTATATTTAGCCACCATTTTACTGTAATCTCCAGTAATTACGATATCTACTGGAGCTTCTTTTACCCATGCCTGTCCGTTTGCAGCCTGTGATAAATCTGAACGAACATCACTTTCTGATGTTTTCTCCAGTGTGTTGTTATAAGGATTATAATGATATACTCCTTCACTTAACCCTGTTACCCCATCTTTACCTACAATAATATATACTTCCAGTGGATAGACCTGTCCGCCGGAGGGTACCGATCTTAAGTTGTTAGCTTTATCAGTGATTCCCTGCGCAGCCCACATAAGCTGTGAAACGTCTTGTAAAGTTATAGATTGATTAGTATAATGCCTTACAGAACGTCTATTTTGTATAGCTTGCTCCACAGACACGTTACCCTGAACTATAGGGCTTGGAAGATTTACTGTGCTGATAACTATTCTCTGGCTGTTACTGGTTGTTGTAGGTTGAGGCCAGACTAGATAAGCAATTGTTATACCAAGTAAGATAATTAGAATAATTAGAATAATTTTTCCTTTTCTGGACATAACTAGTACTCTCCGTCCATTTTACATATATAGTTTAATATTGCCTGAAATTAATCAGGGTATATAAAAACAAAAAAGTCATTTAAAAAAAGAAAATCATCCAAAACGTGTTGAAAATCAAAGATTTTTGTTGGAGTGATCTGTTTAATTCCAAAAAATCACTCCAAAACAGTATGCCTCCCCTTCAACCCGGTGAATCTATCGATTCACGGCCGCAAAATTGAAAATTTTGCCGGCTTTTTAGAAAAAAGGATTGATCAAAAACACACTGTAACTATCAACTCCCCTTAAAAAATCACTCCAAAACAGTATGCCTCGCCTTCAAATCTTCTTCTGTTTTTCCCATTTTATGCATGAGCTCAGCTATGACACCTTCAAGGAATATAAAAGTTGATACTTCAAATAAAGTTCCAAGTGGAGACAGTGGTTGATGCCTTCCGTTTATCTGACGTTTAATATAATCTTTTTCTGTGTCAATTTTAGTTCTGCCTTTAATTGGCATTATCAAATCAGAAAGACCCCCAAGGGTTGAGTCTTCATAAGATGTTACAGCAATTATTTTTGCCCCTCTTTTTTTACTTATTTTAGCTGTGCTTATAATAAAACTGGTCTCTCCTGACCCTGAAATTGCAAGTAAACAGTCATCAGCATATATAGCTGGAGTTATAGTTTCCCCGACCACATACACACTTATTCCAAGATGCATTAACCTCATAGCAAAGGCCCTTGCAACCAGTCCAGATCTTCCAAGACCTATTATAAAAACATTGTTTGCATTAATTAGCATGTCCAGCATTTCTTCAATGCGTTCACTGTCAATTTCTGATGATACACCCTTAATATTGTCCACTATTTCATCTATAGCCTCATTTAAAATCATTTTCTCACCGGTTGCAGAATCTATATTTCTATATTCTTTCTTAGTATATTTACCTATAAATATTGATTTGGTTATATCATTTTAATAATAGAAAGACTGAAATTACATCCATACTTTGACAACTAAGCCGGGGTTAAAATGAAATACCATCCAAAGGTAAGCCTTATAATAGAAGGACATACATTTAGTTATAAACTTTTTGAAGCGCTTGAACACGTATCCAGAACATACTCCCAGCGGAAAGCTGCTCAAGAATTAAACATATCTCATGCAGTGCTGAACCGGCGCATTAAGGAAGCTGAAGAAAAACTTGGTTTTAAACTTCTCGCTGCAACTGGTGCAGGTTCTGAGCTGACAGGGAACGCAACAAAAATCCTTCAAAAGTATAAAAAATATACAAATAGACTTAAAGATCATGAAAAAATCATTATTTGCGGAGGATATGCTTCTTCGAGGCTTATGGAAACGTTATCATCAAAATATGGTTTAAATGCTGCAGTATACAGAACAAGTGATAAAAATGCAATTCATCTCGCTAACCTCGATATGGTGGATATTCTAACACTTGACGACCCCGTGCACGCATTTATACAAAATTTAGACTTTGTACCAATTGCATATGACCACCTGGTTCTCGTATCCGGCGCAAGAACACATCATGACATCAAGGAGTTAAATGGGAGAAATTTTGTTGAAATTCTTGATTCACCCCAAAGGCTGGCATGGAATACACTGGACGATAATAAAATTCAGTATAAATTAGCGCGGGAATTTAAATTACCCTATGATGCCCTAAGATTTGTCCAAAAAAATCCTGAATTTTATACATTTATAAACAGCAGCCTATGGGAAGGCTCAGATATTATAAAAAATGATACAAGGCACATCATAAGTTGCGTTATATGTAATAAAGAAGATAAAAGAATAAATGACTTTTTAAATTTCATTTTGACGTTTAAGGGGCAGAGATTAGTTGAAAAGTGCGGATTTGAAAGTGTAAGATAATTAGTTTACATGGTAATATAAGTGGCTTTATATATACCCATGAATGAATAAAGGAAAGTTAACTAGATGTTGGTAGAGTGGTTAGTATGGGTATCTTAAAGAAAAAAATCAGCAAGTACAACAAATATGTCATTGAGATTGAGAGCGAAGAACTTGAAGCTAATGATCTTAAAAACATTGAAGATGTTATCATCGTCAGCAAAAAAGACTTTGAAAATGAGTTGAATAAATCTAAGGAATTATCAGCAAAACTAGAATCTAAAGGCTTAGAGATTAAATTAAAAGGCCTTAAACTTCAGGAAAAAGACATAGAAATTCAGAAAGCAAAATCAGAAATTGAAGAACTTAAAGAAACCTACAACTCTAAAATTACTACGCTTGAAGATAATTATGCAACTAAATCAAATGAATTATCTCTTTTACTCAATAATAAAGAAACTGAACTTGAAGATCTTAAAAATAAATACAGTAAACTCAAAGAAGAATTTGAACATAAATCTAACTCTTTAAAAGATAAGCTCGAAGAAAAGGAAACCATACACAATCAGATGGAAGTTTATCGAATTGGAAATATAGGACTTAAAAATGAAATTGAGAGCAAAACAAAAGAGATTAATGAATTAAAAAATGGATATAACCAGTTAAAAACTAATTATGACGAATTAAAAGGCAATTATAGTAATATCCAGGATATTAAATCCCAGCATGAGAAGGAAATAGAAAAACTTCGATCAAGTACAAATAAACTCGGGATGATCCAGGTAGAACACAATAAATTAGTTAATAATTACAGACATCTTCAGGAAGTAGTAAATAAGAAAGATAAAACTATAAATGAATTAGAATCTAAAAAACGGAAGTTAGAACAGTATCTTTCAATGTCAATGGAAGCCATAACTACTTTAAAAAACCTTGGATTATTTAATAGATTGTTTAATAGAATTCCAGAGGGTATAGAAGAACTGCAGGAAGATATTAAAAAGTTACAACCTCCAAAAGAAATAGAAATAGAACCTGTAAGAGCTAAAAAAACTACAGATGTCTTGGGAATAAAAGAAGATAATTTCGAAGACCTTTAGAAACTTTTTTTACAACTAATATTTCTCAAGGAGTAGTTCCACTTCTTTTTCTAAATTAAAATTTTTTAAATATTCTATTTCTGCTTTTTTAACTGCAATATAAGCTTTGGAAAGTTCCTTTCCCATTGCATCCATGATTATTTCATCTTTTTCCAGCTCTTCAATTGCATTTTCCAGTCTGGAAGGTAGAATTTTTATTTTATAATCTTTTCCCTGTAAAATATTTCCAGGATCTTCCTGAACAGGCCTTTCCAGTTCCATTTCCTGTGTTACTCCATCAATTCCTGCTGCAATAACTGCCCCCAGTGCCAGATAAGGATTAGAAGACGCATCTACTGTTTTTAACTCAAAATTCTTGATCTCCCCATCAAATTCCTGAATAACCCTAATAGCAGCCTCCCTATTACCAATTCCCCAGCACTGAAAAGCTCCACTCCAGTAATGCGGTTTAATTCTATGATAAGAGTTGGTAATTGGGGTGGTTACGGCCATAAGTGCAGGCAAGTGATGCAAAACACCAGCTATAAACTGACTCCCTACCTTAGAAATTCCATATCTTTCTTCAAAATCAGGTAAAATATTTTTACCTTCCCTCCACAGGCTCAAATGCAAATGACATCCGCTTCCAGCTTTATCCACAAATATTTTAGGAAGAAATGATGCTGTTAAACCATATTTACCTGCAATTGCCCTTACAGTTTCCCTAAATATTATTTGATTATCACATGCCTTGAGAGCCTCGTCGTACTTAACTGTAATTTCCTGTTGTCCAGGTCCAGATTCAGCATGGTACTGCTGGACTTCCATACCCTGCAAAATGAGTGCTTTAACCATTTCATCAATAATTTCTCTATTTATATCCATAGAATAAGTTGATGCAAAGGAAGTACTATCAGCAGACAAAATTCCATCTTCAGTTTTCTTTAAAAGGTAAAATTCATTTTCAAATGCCCCTTTAACTGAAAATCCCATTTCTGCAGCTTTATTGACCATCCTTTTTAAAAACCCTCGGGGGCAGTAATCCCACGTCTCTCCCCTTTTTTTCATATCCCCTATAAAACGCCCATGACCTGGAGAATATGGGACAGGCGTAAAACTTGAAAGATCCGCTTTAAGCTGGACTTCACCTACTGGACTAAGTCCGCTTTCTTCAACGACAGCATCATATACTGCAGGTACTCCCTGCTGACCTTCAGAAATGCCTACATAATACCTAGAATCCTCCGAAGAATTCTTATAAATCGATTTTGCCCTTATTATGTTTGCATTATCACACCAAAGTATTCTGATAAACTCAATATCGGAAGGTACAACAGATTTTTTATTAACCATACCACTTACCCCACAACAGCTTAATAATTAAATTAATCATTCCAGACATTATTTAAAAAGCTTAACTTAAATTTGTTTTAATCATTTAGAACTATATACTCTCCCCAAACCTAAATAACTTTCCAAACATTTTAATAGTTTTAAAATGAAACTTGTAAAAACTATGGGAAATTTTTCCAGAGTTATTTATAATAATTATTATATTATGAGGTGATTTTTCTGATTAAAAAAACAGATCTTCTAGCCATTGGGCACACAGCTTTAGATTCCATAGTTCTTGTTAAGGAATTTCCATCTCCAAATTCGTCAACACTGATAAAACAGATAAAAAACTTCGATGGAGGAGCAGCTGCAAATGTAGCAGTGGTGGCATCTACATTAGGACTTAAGTCAGCACTGGTATCTGCTGTTGGAGACGAATTTAAAGCTTCAAATTATCACAATAAGCTTAAAACTATGGGAGTAGACACTGACGATATGATAGTGATTGAAAATGAAAAAACACCCATGGCATGGGTTTTTACAGATTCTAACAATGATCAGATAAGTTATTTCTACTGGGGGGCTGCAGCTTACTTTAAAGAATCTGAACCTCCTGAAAGAGCTATTAAAAAGGCAACTGCAGTTCATCTAGCAACAGGCGACCCCTGCTTCAATCGAAGGTCCGGTGAAGTGGCCAGCGAATTTCAAAAATTGATATCATTTGATCCAGGACAAGATCTTCACATGTACTCTCCAGAAAAGCTTAAAAGTGTTATAAAAGTCTGTAACATTCTTTTTGGAAACCATTACGAAATTGACAGAATTTTAAAAACATTGAATATGGATATCAACGAACTGAGATCTATAGGGCCTGAAATTATAGTTAAAACATATGGTAAAGACGGAAGCGTGATATACGCTGATAAAAAAATTAAAATAGATTCAATACTCAGAACCCCCGTAGACCCAACGGGAGCTGGAGATTCGTATCGTGCTGCATTCTTAAATGCTTATTTAAATGACAAAGATCTAGAATACTGTGGAAAATTCGCTTCTGCTGTTTCATCGTTCATTGTAGAGGCTGAAGGGTGCCAGACCAATGTTCCAGATTATAATATGACCATTGAAAGAATGAAAGAAAAATGGGATGAATAATTAATTTACATCCCTCATTTATTTTATAAAATAATCAATGCATTCTCAGTTAACACTCATCTTAACAAATCTGGATAAAAAACCACTTATTTTAAACAGCGTATTAAAACAGTGCTATGCTACTTTTCGGATAACAGCAACCAGTGTTTTTAAGAGTATAGGGCCGTCCATCCATACCTGACTAAGGATATACCTTGGACGCAGGTAGAACTTACGAAAAGCGTTGCTTTGAATCTTTCTAAGCTCTTCTAAGGAACATTCCATGGTATCTATAATAGGCGAAATAAGGGTATATTTAGACCAGTCCTTAACTTTAATCAGATTTTTCTCCTTCATCTGCTGGTAAAACCTGGTTCCAGGATAGGGTGTTGCCAGGCTAAAAATAGCATAAGATGGCTTTAATTCCTGCACAAACTTTATAGTCCTTCCCATACTCTCTTTAGTATCTCCAGGCATTCCCAATACTACTGAAGCAATAGTACGGATTTTTTCTTTCCGAGATACTTCAAATGCGTGCTTGATCTTATCAACAGTAGTTTTTTTGTTTACTTGATCCAGGACTTGCTGATCTGCTGACTCCACGCCCATAAATATAGTTATACATCCTGCCTCCCTCATCTCTTTTAATACTTCCTCAGATAAGGTATCGACTCTAGCTGTACAGCCCCAGAAAACATTCATGTTCCTTTTTTTGATCTCGGCACATATCTGTTTCACCCTTTTACTGTAAAGGGTGAATGTATCATCCATAAATGCTATTGTTTCCACACCATACTCCTTTATTAGATATTCCATCTCATCCACTATTTTTTCAGGTGATCTTAAGCGCATTTTAGGGCCGTGAAGAGCAGCTGAAGCGCAAAATGAACACTGCATGGGACAGCCCCTGCTGGTGATCATTGTAGCTACATTGGTTTTCATATTCAAAAGCCTGTAATGATCCATAGGAAGGAGATGCAGTGCTGGAAATGGAAGACTATCTAAATCCATTATAAGTGGGCGAGGAGGCGTAACTACGTTATCAAATGCTATTCCTTTAACTTCAGCCAGATCACCATCATTTTCAAGCGTTTTAGCCAGTTCAAGCATGGTGTACTCGCCTTCTCCTATTGTTACAATATCCACAAAATCCTTCTCTAAAAGTTCCTGATAATTAAATGTAGGATGATAACCTCCCATTACAACCACAGTGTCTGGACAAACTTTTTTCACCAGCTGTGCTGTTTTCAAAGCCTGCTCTATAGTAGGAGTTAATGCTGTAATGGCCACTAACTCCGGAGAATTTTCCCCTATTTCATCCTCCAGAGTTTCCCATGTCATATCCATAGCAGAAGCATCAATAACACTTACATCAAAGCTATTTTCCTCTAAAACGGCAGCCATATAAGCTATTCCAAGAGGGGGAGCTACTACGCCTATAAACTTGTACTTTGAGTTGGTCTGTGGGGGGTTTATGAATGTTATTTTCATTTATATGTCACCTCATTGCTTAATCCAAATAATCAAAACAATAGGAATGAATGATAAATGTCTTATATAAATTAACAATCTATCATCATGCTTTATAGATAAAATAGAGGCTTATAAACTAAAAACGATGAAAATATAAATAAATAATGGTATGATTAATATATACTAATAAAAACAGATTTTTGTTAGTTCGTAATGTATATAAACGTTTTGTTAAGCTTAATTTTTAGAAAAAAATTATTAAAATTAGACTAAAATTTTATTGAAAATGATAGAATATCTTATAATCCAATTAAAAAGTAGAATATTTAGCTATTCAAAGTATAACTGAGTTTTCTAGTTTTTTTAAAGAAAAATTATTTAAACTATGTTAAATTGATGCCGGTGCTTGCATCCCTGCAGATATTAAAAAATAAAACTACTCATTTTTTCTTATTTCTTCATCACACTCAGGGCACAGGTATTCTTCTACCTTCCCTGATTTTTTAATCCGTTTATCTTCCAGTATTTCTCTTTTGAACCATTCTCCACATCTTCCACATTTTACGTTTTCAGTAACCATCAAATCACCAGTTATATGTTAGTTTTTATCAGATTTCTACTTTTTTATCTTCTTGAATAATCCATTAATTATGCTTTAAAGTTAAAATTTTCAATATATACCAATTTTTATTGCCATTAAATACATATAATCGTCCGAATAATCATTTAAACCATCAATTCAACATAATGCATTTAAAAAATGAAACGCATAATAACTGCTTTCATCATATCTCTAATTAAAAAGTAATAATAATCATTTATTTACCGCTAATTATCCCAAAATTATAATAATTGGTTTATTTTTATTAAATTCAAAATTAAAATATTTATTAGCTTTTTATAATATATTTAGTTTAAATTTTTCGATTTAATTTGTTTCATAAATAATAAAATTATGAGCAACACAGAGAATACTATAAACTGAAAATAAATTATAAAATTAGTCCATTATTTAGTAATTTTTAGTAATTTAGCTTAAGTTTATCATCTAAAATATCAAATAAGGAGTTTGAATTTTATTAAATAAGAGCTACACTGGCTAGAGACTGATTAGGAGTTAATTATGAAAGATGAATTTTATGATGAACCCAATTTAGAAAAATTATGGGAAAAATGCACATTTGTTTTTGATACAAGCGTTTTAATGAATTTGTATACTTGCCCCGAAGAGACTTACAGTGAATTCATTAACATCCTCAAAAATGAAATCTCTAACCGCATATGGATACCCTATCAAATTAGTTCAGAGTTTCAAAGAAATAGCGTTCATGGCGTAGAAAAAGCAGCCAAAAATTATGAAGACTTAAAAAATAGCATTAACATTTTAAAGAATGATTCTAAAAATTTAGCTCAAAAAATTACGGACTTAAACCATACTTTTTTGAGCAGTTCAAATATTGATATCCAGGTTAAAGAAAACTTCAATGGAATTGACGCTATTTTAGAAAATATATCTGAAAGCTTAAGAAAACCTGATCACGATAAAATTAGAAATAAATTAAATGATCTTTTTGAGGGAAAAACGGGAAATAATTATTCTGATCCAAAGTTGAAGGAAATTAATAATGAAGCTAAAATAAGGAGAATTAAAGGAATTCGTCCAGGGTTTGAAGAAAATGAGTACAGTAATTTAATATTATGGTATCAGATGTTGGATTATGCAAAAGGAGAAAAAAAAGATATTATCTTTGTAACCGAAAATCCGGGTTGGTGGATAAACCCAGAAAAAGAACAAATTGAACCACATCCATCCCTAACTAAAGAATTTTCATCAATAGAGCAGAAATTTTATATTTATAGATTCATGAACTTTTTAAGCGATTCTAAGAAATATTTGAATTTAACAGACGTAATAGAAGAGCTTACTGATTTTTCCAATAAATTAAAAGGACGTAAAAGTACAAAACTTGAAAATCCTCCATCAGACATTGCCTTGCAGGAAATAATTGACAATACATTATTAGGTGAAAGCGCGTTACAAAAATTAATCAACCAGAGCGCAGCCTACAAAACTTTACAAAAGTTAATTGACCAGAAGGTCATAGATGAAAATGATTTACACCAGATGATTACAAGAACATTGCTGAGCGAAAACACTTTACAAAAACTAATCAATCAAAATACAGCATATGGAACTTTACAAAAGCTAATTGACCAGAAGGTCATAGATGAAAGTGACCTTCAAAAGATGATCACAAAAACTATAATGAGTGAAAACATCTTGCAGAAGCTAATTGATCAAAACATTACTACTAAAAATGCTCTGGAAGAAGCACTGCGAAAAAGAACTAATAATTAATCTTTTTACTTAAATGTTACTGGTTTTTCAGTTTAAAACCGATCTTTACTACCATATATACTATTTTTTTTATTTTTAAGTTCAAGTAGTGGAAATTTCTATCCTTAACAATTTTTAAAAGAGCAATCGTGGACATTAAACTGTAATTTTATATATTTAAACCGCGGAAAACTTTGATATTTGTATTTTGAATATATATTCATAACTTGAAAAGTAATTTCTTTAATTTAGAATTGTCCAAACAGGAAATAAATAATTGAATTACATAAGATATTAAAATTATCATGAAAAATTAAAAGAAATAACCTATTTATCCTGTGAATTTTCGATGTGAATATTCAACTTTAAATAAAAAAACTTATATTTCAGTTTTGAATATATATTCAGCCATGCCAAGACCTCGAGTATTTAGAAAAATATCAAAAGAACCCGAGATACGGTGCTTTAAGCCAGAAAAAGAAAATTTAGAGCTTCTTGAGCCTATTGAAATAACGATAGATGAATTTGAAGCTATAAGGCTTAGAGACTATCATGATGTTCAGCAGAAAAAATCTGCAGAGATAATGGGAATTTCACAGCCTACTTTCCATAGAATCTTAACTTCTGCAAGGAAAAAGATATCTAAAGCCCTGATTGAAGGAAATACCATTATTATCATAGGAGGGGATTACATAACTGACAAAAAAGCATACAAATGTAATGTTTGTGGATTTGAATGGAGTAATCCTAAAAAAGAATATGAAAAATGCCCCGAATGTGAATCAGAGGATATAGGTTTAGTTACAGAAAATGAAGAACTTCCACCAGAAACAGAATCTTCTTTACTTGAAAGAAGATCTTATGGTGGTACAGGCATGGGTTTTGGACCTCCTAAACTTTGCAAATGCCCAAACTGCGGGTATACATCCCCAAAAAAACGTGCCATTCCCTGTAAAAATACATTATGTCCTGAATGCGGGACACCCCTTTGTGGAGAAAATTAATGATAACCGGTGATTTTATGCCATTTATAGAAATAAAAAACGTTTCAAAAAGATTCAATGACGTAGACGTCTTAAAAAACATTAACATGACTGTAGACGAAGGAACAGTTCTGGGTATCCTTGGAAGAAGCGGATCAGGAAAATCCGTTTTAATAAACATGCTTCGTGGAATGAAGGAATACAAGCCAGATGAGGGCCAGATAATTTACACTGTTGCGATTTGTCCAGACTGCTTGAGAGTTGAACCACCCTCAATGGAAAACAAAACATGCAAATGCGGAGGAAAATTTGAAACACAACGCGTGGACTTCTGGAACTGTGATAGAAAAATCTTTGCAAGCTTAAGGCGCAGAATATCCATAATGCTGCAAAGGTCATTTGCACTCTATGAAGATGATACCGTAATAGACAATGTTATAAAATCCATTGAAGGTCGTGATGAAGAAGATAAGATGTATATGGCTATAGACCTTATTGAAATGACCCATATGACACACAGGATAACACATATTGCAAGGGATTTGAGTGGTGGGGAAAAACAGAGAGTAGTACTTGCAAGGCAGATGGGTAAAGAACCTATGGTTTTTCTTGCAGATGAGCCCACAGGTACATTAGATCCACAAACAGCAGAACTGTTACATCAAACTTTACTCGAAGGTGTTAAAAATAAGGGCACCACCATGGTTATAACTTCCCACTGGCCAGAAGTTATGAGAACACTTTCTGATTATGTAATATGGCTTGAAAATGGTGAAATAATCCATGAAGGAGATCCTGAAACAGTTGTACAAACATTTTTAGACAGCGTTCCACTGCCTGAGAAAATAGAAACACCAGATACAGGAGAACCTATACTTGAACTGGAAAATATTAAAAAACATTATTATTCCATTGAAAGAGGAGTTGTAAAAGCTGTAGATGGAGTAAGTCTCAATGTTAATGAAGGTGAAATCTTTGGTATTGTTGGTTTAAGTGGTGCAGGTAAAACTACGCTTTCCAGAATAATTTACGGACTAACAGAGCCTAGTTCAGGTAAAATAGAGATGAAACTTGGAGATGATTGGATCGACATGACCAAACCAGGCCCATTATTCAGAGGCAGAGTAAAACCTTACATGGGAATACTCCATCAAGAATACAGCCTTTATCCACATAGAACTGTTTTAGGCAATCTCACCGAAGCAATAAGTTTAGACTTACCTGCAGAATTTGCAAAAATGAAAGCAATATACGTTCTTAAAGCTGTAGGATTTGACGAAAAATATGCTTCACAATTATTAGATAAAGCTCCCGATGAATTAAGTGGTGGTGAGCGTCACAGAGTTGCCCTGGCTCAAGTTTTAATAAAAGAACCTCGCGTTATAATCCTTGACGAACCAACAGGTACCATGGATCCAATAACCAGAGTACAGGTCACAGATTCTATAAGAAAAGCACGTGAAGAGCTTAATCAAACTTTCATTATAATATCGCATGATATGGACTTTGTACTGGACGTATGTGATAATGCATCCCTTATGAGAGGAGGCAAAATCCTTAAAACAGGGCTCCCTGAAGAAATCGTGGACGATTTGACAGCTAAAGAAAAGAATAAGATGTTAAAAAAAGAATAATTCTTATTTAGGGAATTGTAACTTCCAAAGCAATTCCCTAATTAGATAGAAATAATTGATAATATACAAAATTAGCCGTTATATTCATTGGTTTATTTATATGCATTAACTAACGATCCATTAAAAAAATGAGGGATATTATGAAAAAAATTAATGAATTTAAGGGAATAAATGGAAACCTTCTAGCATTTAAAGATGCAGTAGGTGATGCAGAGAAAATAACATTTGCAGGAACTCCCGGAGTATGTACTCCATTTGCAGAACTTTTTGCATATGTTGTGAGAGATAAAGAATCAGTTTTTGTTACATTAACTGACATAGAAAGCGCCAAAAAGATGGAACTTACCCCACAGGGAATGCAGTTATCTGAACCAGCTGATCCTCAAGCAGATGTTGTAGCACTTCTTGGAGGGCTGAGTATGCCTAAATCCAATGTTACAGTTGAGGAAGTAAATGAGATGATTGACAAAATATTGAAAAAAGATGGTAAAGTCATTGGACTGTGTTACATGGATATGTTTAAAGAAGCAGGGTGGCTGGATAAGATAAACTTTGACTGCATAATAAATGGCATATTGACCGGATACGTTCTAAAATAATTAATTTAAATTTTAAGAGATATTTCATATTCTTTATCTTAATTTTTTAATAATCTAGCCTAAAAAAAGGATTTAATCTAAAATTGGATAATCTTAAGCTCTGAGTCCAAACTTTAAAAAGTAAAAATGCATATATCTTGTTTGATTAAATCCAGCAACCTCATATTAATTCTAGTTCAAAATTGGGTAATACTGAATTGTAAAGCACAAACTTAATTAATACCGAAATTATAAACCACAATAATGTTCGATGTAGATAATTATTTTTACGCAGAACACAAAATATAACAATAGCTATAATTGTTAAAGAAAAATCCACCTTTTTATACTTATTTTACCATACACAATAAACATGACAATAGAAGATATAAAAGCAGATCCTCATGTCATAGACTTTCTAAACACGCGAAGATTAAGAGAATCAACAACTAAAGAATATTTGCTGAGAATAAATGCATATTGTAATTATCTAGATAAAACGCCGACTGAAATCATAGAAGAAGCTGAAAACGAAGAAGACAATAATATACGAATGAAAAAAAGGAATATAAAACGATACCTAACTAATTTTTTAATGTTCCTTAAAGACAGTAATAAATCAGAAAATTACATTAGTGCAATGATGTCAACGATAATCACATTTTATCATGATTTTGACATAGAAACCCCCAAAATTAAAATTAAGACAAATACTAATTCTAAATTAATTACAACTAATGACATTGTAAAAAAAGAGCATATATTAAAACTCTTAGAACACTGCAATCTCAAATATAAATCAATTATACTTTTAATGAGTAGTTCAGGCATGGGTCAATCTGAAATTTTAAATTTAACTTATAATGATTTCATAAATGCTATTTCTGATTATTATAAACCTGCAGATAATGAACTGTTTGATGTGTATCATATAAGTCAAAAGTTAGAAGAGAATAAAGATGAATTAATAGGTACATGGCAGATACAACGATATAAGACTAGTTATGGTTACATTACATTTTCCTCGCCTGAAAGTATCCAAATGATACTACATTATCTAACAGATAGAATCTTACAAAATCGACCTGTAAAATCTTTAGATGATTGGCTTTTTGAATCCAAAGGAAAACAAATATCAACAAGTACAATAGTTTCTTACTTTAAAGGACTGAATGATCGTTGTGAATTTGGATATGTAGGTAAGCATCGTTTTTTTACAAGTCATAAGCTTAGAAAGTATTTTGCTTCTACTCTTAATAAAAATAAGATTCCTGAATTAACTACCCATTGGCTTCTAGGTCATAGGGTGGATCCTGTAACTGAAGCTTATTTTAAAGCAGATATTAACTCATTAAAAGAGCAGTATAAAACAGTAGTTGAAGATTTAAGTATTGAAAATGTTATTTTAAGAGAAGTAACAACAGAAGGCTATGATAAACTTTTAAAGAAGATTGAAGCTTTAGAAAAACGTCAAGCTTTAATGGAAAAACTTGGATCAGATACTAAATTTCAAGATAAAATGAGTAGTATGAAAAAAACAAGTTAATCTTCTTTCTTTTTTTTACTTTCTTTTTTAACAGGTTTAACAATCATAATCCATTCTCCATCTTTTTTATCCATATCCCAATCTAAATCCCAGTGCTTAGGGTCTAAATCAAATTTTTTAACTATTGGTTGAGGTACTGATGTCCTCAAAAAGTTTCCATCCTTTTTTGCTTTCGTTAATGTTGTTTTCCACATATTTTCAATGTTTATAATTTTATGCATATAAATACACCTCTTGTATGTATAATAGTTGTCAAAAAGTATTTATATAGTTATGTATAAATTACGTAGTAGGTAGAATAGTTGTCAACTATTGAGGTGATAACATGAATCAAACAATAAATGATGTAAAAATCGAAAAAGAAATAATTCATGAAATAGACCATGAAAACGAGTTAAAAGACAAATTACAAAGTCTTGAAAGGATATACGAAGCAATACAGAAAGAAAATCAAAACTACAAAAATAAATACAATGGTTTAAGAATATCTGAGCTTTCCAGAATAGCAGGACCACTATATCAAACAATATCCCAATATAAATCTGAATTAAAACCATCAAAAAAAATGAAAATAGTTCTTGTTTAGGTGGTGTTAAAATAGTTTCCATTAACGATATTCCACACATACAAAATATAACCTCCAAAGAAAGCTTGAGAGATAGTACATATTTAATTATTAAAAATCACATAGAACATCCAACAAAAAGCATATCAAATGATGGATTAACATGTAAAGAATTAAAATGCATATTTTGGTCATTGAAAATATTAACTAGAAATTATACATTTAGTAATCTGGAATTGGCTAATGTATTATTCCATGATAAAGAATGTCGATTCAAATCAATTAAAGTACGCTCTAAAACTGTTTGGGGGCTTACATAATGGAAGTTTTAGAAGTCAGATCTGAGATTCCGAACATTAAAAATTCCATTAATTATGTTCGCGAAATTACCAACAGTCGAACCCATGCTTTTTATCTGAATAATAAACGTCTATTTATAGAACAATCTCATACAAAAGAAATATTATTCTTTTATGGTGCAATTTACAAAGAAGGGGATCTTATAAATGCCAATTGAAGGTATTAGAAATATTCAATCTTATTCCTATGTTAAATGGGATCAGGGTAAAGCCACCCCTATAAATGAAGAAGCGTTAAAGGAATTTGAATACCATAAACGTAGTTATAAAATTGGTCAAGGTCAAGGACGTTTATTTCATAGATCATTTAGAGCATGGCAAAATGGTAAAGCCTCACCTATATCAGATAAGGTACATTATAGGTTTAAACTAGCTCAGTTTAGTCTGTCAGCATTAAAACAATATGGTATAGGAAAAAAGAACACAAGGTATACGATCCACCACCCGATACCTAAATGTTATTTTCCAGATATGGCTTTTGATTTAAATAACACCATGCCTCTAACTAAGCCTGTTCATGTAGCAGTTCATAAGGAGTATTCAAATCGAGACCTATTAGTAGATCCTATTATGCCAGTTATAAACATTTTGGAAGAACGAGTTTTTTGTTCAAAATAAAATATATTATTCAGGTATTGTTTTTTTAACCTGATACTTCTTTAATTTGTTCTATAAGATTATCAAACCTGTTAGGACTAGTTAATAATACTAATTTCTTTTTATATCCTTTTTCTGAGAAAAATATATTTTTTATCTCAGTTAATAGTTCATCATGATTAGTGCCATTTTTAATTATATCTATGTTTACATTCCATAAAACCTGTTGAAGTTCAACAAAATAAGTTAAATCATCCACCATTTCAAGACTTTTAAGTTCTCTTGCTACTTTATTCAACGTTCCCTCTTCATTATTTAATCTTTCAATTTCCTTTGTTATTTTATCCCTTTTCTTATTCAGGACATCTTTACTTTTTTCTAATTTCTTTAAATCAGAATTACTATCACCTATTGCCTGAGCTATTGTTTTATTTTTAGAAATATCACTATCAATCACTTTCTCAGCACCATTAAGATCATTTAAACTCTGTTTTAATTCAGCTAATTTGGATCTAGTTGATTTAATTTCATTTTGTAGGTTTTCTCTTTTTTCCATGTTTTTATTTTTTTCAGGTAATTTAAAACTGTTTTTAGTGTTTGTCATATTATTTTATCTCCTATTGTATTTTTGGTATCATTAAGCCATTTAAATAGTAAATAATGACTTTATATGATTGTAAATTAATTTAAAAAAAATTGGAGGTAATGATCTCCCCTTTAAAAGAAATGTAAAAAAAGAGGAGATTCTATACAAACAACACTAATAAAAAAGCTCATGGAAGGGTGTTGAAAACTTCCAGTTCATAGCAATAAATACGATTTAACCACTTTTACCAGTGATTAAATTCTCCCTATTCATCTGATCAACAACTGCTTTTATTATAAAGTCCGCTGCATCTCCTAAACTCATAATACCATCTTGGTTTACAGTTACATCATTATAGTTTATTATATTGGGTTGTGATTCCCTATTTTCAAGTATGGAGGCGTTTATCTCTGTTGCATCAAAACCAATACTGGCAGAACCGTAACCTATGGATAAGTTAGGGGTTTTTATATCTTCCATGTTTAAAGTACTAAATCCTAATGTTCCGGCGTATGCGATACTTGACGCCCATTTAAACATATTAGCTGCTGTAATAGTAGAAAGTGGTCCGGACTTAGGCGGACTATGGGGAAACAGGTTTGATATTACACTTAAAGCAGAACTTAAACCTGGTATCATATTGATTATACCATTTATGAACTGACTTAATGCATTCATACCCCACTGATACATATGTCCAGGCAATGCTGCTAATGTAGATCCTATGGCAGAAATAATTCTATTACCTGCATTTATAGCATTAGATACCGCAGTACCTGCAAAAGCTATAAACCTAAATGCAGCAGCTGCCAGATACAATCCTATTAATGTGGGTAATTGAGGTATTAATCCTAAAAACCATACAATACCAGACCATATCCATTGTAAAGTTCCATAAATACTTTGACCGGCATATATGAAAGCGCCACTTATTGCATTCCAAATTCCTATCACCGCATTTCTAAAACCTTCATTTGTACTCCAAAGATATAAAAGGACTGCCACTAATGCAACTATTAAAATGATTATAATTGCAATTGGATTAGCAGACATGGCAGCATTCCACGCCCACTGAGCAGCAGTAGCAACATAAGTAGCAGCAGTCTGAGCATAAGTAGCAGCCGTTACAACACCCGATTTAATCGCACTCAAAGTCTGAGTTATATTCAGCAATCCCCAAACCGTTTTAAGTGTGCTTATTGCTAGAACTAGAGCAATAAATCCTGCTCCAAGAGTACCAACAACCCCCAAAACAGCCTGAACTGGAGCGGGTGCACTTTTAAAAGCACTAGTAACTGCATTTACTCCATCTGTTGCTAACTGGAAAGCAGGAATAAGAGTGGGGATTAATAAGTTTCCTACAAAAGTAAAGAATCCTGCCTCTGCTTTACTCATCGCTTGTTTTACACCATCCCATGATTTTTTATAATCATCATTAGCCTCCTGACCTCCTTTTAATGCTAGTGCGGTTCCTAATACTTTTGCCCTTGTTGTTTGATCCATATTTTTAAAGGCGTCCTGTATATCCTTTTCATTACTGCCTACTTTATATCCTAATTTATCCATTGCAGCGCCAACTTCATTCATTCCCATACCAAATTGACTTGATAACTGTTTAGATTGTAATTTACCTGTTTTGGTTAAACGTGCGAAAAATTCTCCTAATGAATCAACATTACGTCCAGTTAAAAATGCTGATCCTGCTATCCCTTCAAATGAACTTTTTATCACATCAGCATTAGTAACTCCACTGATTCCCATTTGAATAAAGAACTCTCTTATATCTCCCGCACTTCTACCCGTGTCACTTGAAATTGAAGATACAACCGCCCCATAGGTGCTTTGTATCTGTTCAGCAGTCATGCCTGTGTTTTTCATTGCTAATCCCATTCTAGCCCACTGTGCCGACGCATTACCACTACTATCAGCCCAAGACATCATAGTAGCGACAATACCTGCACTAGCCAAACCAGTTGCAACAGCATTTAAACCGCTGGCTGATTCGCTTGCATTATCTATACTGTTTGAGGCTTCATCAGCACTGTTAGCAGTGTTCTCTAGTGCTCCACCATCGACATTATTCACATCGTTTGAAAAGTTATTCGCTGCTTCATCAGCTCTCTCAAGATTATCAGCAGCATTACTCGCTGAATCACTTGCACTATCAAGCCCCGAACTATCAGTATCACTTAAAGCATCCGTTACTCTCTGAGCTGATTGTTCTACCTCTTGTAATTTAGCTGCTAACTCTTCAACACTTGATGAGTCGGCCGTCGTTGAGATATCGATCGTATATTGGTTATCTCCCATAGTTATCACTCCTTAAAGTTTGTTTAAAGTAAAAAAAATAGTAATAATTAAATACTAATTAATTAAAGAATAAGAATTAGTAAAATCAAGTCAATAGGGGATTAAATGAAAAAAGAAACAACAATTTTAATAATATTTGCAATAGGTAGTGTAATTGCCATAAGTGGGTGTATTGGTGGAACTAATAGCATAACTACGGACATATTGAACTCCCAAAATTGTAGTTTAAATGCTTCTCTCTTTACAAATCCAGATAATACTGAAAAAGATGATTTCACAATAGAAGATACTGCTTCAAGTGCAGACATAGAATTTAGTGGAAATATAGATCCCACAGCATATACTAGAACAAAATCAAATATTAAAAGTGGAGCTGAAACTGGAAAAGAAACTACAATAGGGGGAATAACAGGCTATCTTGTCCAAGATATAACTGGATTAAGTTTTTATTTTGTTAAAGATGGAATAACTTACGCTATTTCTGGAACACCTCAAAATGGTACAAGTACAGACGATATTAGATTGGCTACTCCAAGAGGGTTAAGTGTTCAGGGAGCATTTGCAGATATTCTTAAAGAATGGAATAAATAATTAAACCATATCAAAATGTTCCTTTACTTTTTGAACATCCATATATTCTTTTGTTTCCTTAAAAATAGTTTTAAACTCATTAGGGGTAATATATGGGTATTCGCTCTTTTCATTTCTTTCCATGAACATAGATAATTTTAAAGTACCATAATGATTATCTATTATTTTAACTTGAACATAATCAGGCAATGGCTCAATTATCTCAATAGCTTTCTTAACATCTTTATTTTTCATTGCATCACTATATTGGTCACATTCTGGCCATTCGTATATAGCTACCTCTGCTTTCTCTTCATCAGTTAATCCTTCTAGGATCTTATCAATTGATGGTCTGTCATTGGTAGCACTTGCAAATAGATAATTTATACTTTTAATACGTAAATCTGATTCATCAAGCTTTTCAGGTTCTATATTCTTTTTTAGTTCTTCTAATTCAAGTCTAAGGGCATTTAAACCTTTCATAGTATATCCCTTCTAAAAATAGTTTAATCGCCATTACAATAGACTAATGGAGGTTTCTCAGGTTTTACTAAACTTTGAGCATATTCTCTTATTATCTGTCTTTCTTCATCAGTCCACTTAGGAGCTTCTTTTTTATTCATTCTGGTTATATCCTTCCTTAACTCTTCCAATTCACACTTAATATTATTTAAACTAGTCAATTGGATAACCTTCTTCTTTCAGTATCTTAATTTGGGCTTCCTTATCAAAGGTATAAACACTATGTTTGGACGCTGCTTTATTAACAGGAATTAAACGACCTCTTCTATCAATCTTATATATTGCATAGTTAGGATCTTCCAGTTTAACAGTGTCAGTATTGATGAGCTGCTTAAGTTCTTTTAATTCATCCTTTAATTTCATTTTCATACATCTCTCTTAATCTGGCTAGTTCTTCTTTCATTTCTTCCATTTCTAAATTGTTTAATATCTCATTGAACGTCTTACATCCTTTGAAAAATGTATCTGCTATTTGATTTCTTAAACGATCATTGCTTAAATCCCTTATACGTCCACAGGTATATTTCTCATATAAGCTTTTTGTAGTTTCTGCTATTAAAACTAAGAGTTCTTTTCGTGTTGTTTCTATGTCAATGTCTTTTTTATCCTCGTTATCCATTATGTGACCTCCATAAAAATTAAAATAAACTTCGTTATATGTGCATATAATGAAGTAAAATAATATTAGAAGTTAAAATGATTTTGAACCTTTTTACGTCCATTACCTTTCTTCAATTCTGTTTTATCCTCTTCAAAATCATCATATTCATATTTAACCATATTCTTGGACTTTGCAAGTTCTTTAGTAGACATTATTAACAAACCTAAATGATTAATTCTCTTATTACTCATAATTACATCTCCTACGTATTATTACGTCTTTAAATTCAATTTAAAAATAACAATTTCTTAAATACCATATAACAAAAAAATTCAAAATTCTCTAAATACCATATATCCAAATTAGAAAAAAGGAATATTAATGAAGTTACATACAAAACAAAGCCAAATAAAACGAATCAAAAAACCAGAATAAATAAAAAATTTCTTTGGAAAACCGATGTTATTCTCTCCCGATACCTTATCGATTATTCATTATTCTGATTATTCATTGATCCAGGTGTATAAGCGTAGCCATATTATATTGAAAATGTAATAATTATGTAATACACATACTAAAAAAGTGGCTATTCTTATATATATACATCTTTGAATAATATGAATAATTGAATAATCATATTAAACATGTACCAAACCCTATTTTAAACAAAGCGTTAAAAAACGTATTTTATCAAAAAAAGACATATAATTACTTATTCAAAATAAGATTTTAAAACAGTTTAATTATTCATGAATATTCAATAGAAAAAGGCAGCTGAATAATTGAGTTTTTAATCATCAGATCCGTATTCATCATTTAACATTTCCCAATCAATTTCTAAGGATTCAATCTCTCTTATAATTGGATTATCTACTCCATTAAAATCAGGTTCTCTATCAAAAGAATAAGTATAAGGTCTTGTAGTTTTATCCTCATTAATCCATTTATTTTCAATAGCTGGTTTTAGAATATCTCTATACACTGTACTAGTACCACTTTGTAGATTTGAATAAGTATCTGGAAATAGAGCTACAACATCAGATCTAGTAAAAGGCTCGTAAGCTAACATTACTTGATCCCCATCATATTCTTTTTTATATGCTCCATATTCATTAAATATAGTATCTAACCTTTTGATGAATAAATCTGAATACTTACCTGTACCTTTAAACATGAATTTGGCAATAGTTTTAAGGTCTTCTTTATCAGCTAATATAAACCCATTGAACTGTTCTTTATAATCCATGTTGATAAAAGCCAACATCTCTGTAAGTGTAAGTAGTCTGTTGTAATTCCTGAATCCATAATGTAAATTTTCAAGTTTTGTTAAATCCCAAGGGCATATACATTCTTTGTCAATTGATACTAAATACTCAAAGATTGAATGCAGTATTGGGGTGTATTCATCAATAACTTTACGAATACGTCGACCAGTTTTACTGTTTTTGTTTTTGTGTTGGATTATTCTTTTAATTTCTCTTTCCTTAGATAGATTAACTGTTGCAATTATGCTTCTGTCTTGATCTTGTGCGTCATTATCATTCCTTACAGAAGTGTACCATGTGGAAGGATTTCCTATAAGTTCCTGATGTACTGTAACCCAGTTTTGTACTCCATCTTCATCTTTTTGTTTTTCTTTAATATTCCTAGAATAGTAACCGTCACTTAATAAAATTCTTAAGATGGTTCGTAATGACTGAGAATCTTCAAACCCATTTTTATCTCCTAGATCTCCCAAATAAACAATTTTATTATCTAAATAATCTATGGGTTGTGTTGGATCAAATAAAGAGGATTCTGTCGCATCATTAATTCTAATTATATATTCTTCTGGAATAAATTGGAGTATATAATCCATTAATACACTTTTTCCCTCTCCAGGGTCGCCTGTAATTATAACCATGTTCGGCCTACCTTTTACAGTAGCTATTGCACTACTCCATATAATTGTAGCTAGTTCTGCGTTTCCAGGCATCAATATTTCAAATATATCTATTAATAAAGATGTTAAAGGTTCATTTAATTGTAAATACTCTATTTTTCCTTGAGACTGAATAATTTCTTCCGAGTTATCAGAGTGATATATATTACTTAATTTCTGATTAAAATCAATATAATCAGTTGTTTTATCGAATATATCTAATAAATCAATTTCGATACGTTTAGATTCAGTATATATCGTTTCAATATATTCAGAATATTCAGAGCTTATGGTTTTAATTAATATTTTAACGTCTGTTTTATGGTATCTTTCTCTGTATAAATCATCAATTAACCATCTTATAAGTAAATCCTGCTTTATATTACCTAAATCATATTTTTTGAACTGTTCTTTGATTAGTTGAATTATTTCAGTTATTTGGATTTGATCTAATCTGTTAGAATAATCTTCATTTACACTTGCTACTTCTAACATTTAAGATCCCTCTTATCATCTGTTTTTCCAAGTGGGATCCCTCTTTCCATTAAATAAAAAATTAGGGCATCTTCGACTACAATTGATAATGATTTATCTGGTTTTTTTAGTTCTCTGAATTCATATAATGATTGTAGTACATCTGTTTGTATTAGGACTTTTAGTTCGTCTTTCATTGCTACTTTTCCCCCTTCTATTTCAATTTCAAAAAATAGCAGTTCTTTTTTAAGAGGGAGACCTTGCATGAGCTACCTATCACTAAAAGCTTATATAATAGTTAAAACAAACTATTTGTTAAGTGATAGGAGTCCATTTTGGGCTCCGTCATTCGTGCTTTAAACTGCTTTTTAATCTTGTTTTTAAATCATGGTATTATTCCATCAATTTTCAGAATTTCTTCTATTGTATAATAATATTCTGGGCGTTCTGAGTTGTTTTTATACTCATCATAGATTGCTTTAATCATTTGGATAAATTCTGACAAAGTCAATCCTCCTTTATATGTGTTTTAGTATAGTGATTATGGGTTATAAAGTTGTCTATTTTTTGTCTATTAAGGTATATACTAGTATATCTACTTAATGCATAACGGCCAGCATATTGTCAGGATAATGATGTTACTGCCCTTAATCACTTATTTTAAAAAAAGAATCAATTATCTATATCTTTATTCAATTCAACTAAATTCAATATTTCATTTATATTTAATTTAAACAAATTATCTAATGCAGTTCGTATAATCTCTGTTTTTGGAATTTTCATGTCTTTTTCAATTCTTCCTTCATATTTTATCTTTTCAAGGATTTTGACTTGATCTGACCTTATATAACATTGCATTTTTTCAGTTTCAAAATTTAATGATCTCATATCATTCACCACTTTGAAATTTATTTATCAATTCTAAACTTAAAACCGATATATTTAGATTATTTCTTTTTATGTAGTCTGTTATCAATTTTGAACATTCTAACGGATAATCATTTGATTTTAAGTATTTTACAGCATCATCAGTTAAAATAATGTTCTCATTAGTGAAATGATTGATTATTTTATTCATAAAATTCTCACCTCCCAAAATGTAATTATGATGGCATTTTGAAAATGATAATAAAAAAAAACGGATAACATTAAGTTATCCTTTAAAAGTTGATTTTTCAAAAGCACCCTCAAAAAACCAACAAACAAACTTTTTGATCTCTTCGTTTATATTGCCAAATATAGCTATGATAAATGACCGTTAATTTAATGATATACCCTGAGGTTAGAGAGAATTTAATCTCTCCTCGTGTTTCTTTTATCTAGAAAAAAGCTTTTGTAAATATTAGAGATGTGTGTGAGGGAATTTTCAATTATTCCCTCACTAAATGTGTTTTATGATTTGTGGTAAAAATAATATTTTATTAATTACTGTCCTCTAATAAACATAAACAACGCTCTCAGAAAGTAGTAAGATGGAGTATTCATTAATACTAAACAACGTCCAAGGCTTTTGAATTCTTTTAGTTCATCAAGTTTTGGCTTTATAACTGCGTATAATTCTTTATTATAATAATTGTAAAGTTTTATTTTTAAAAGGAGGATTAAAATCAGTTTTTAATAATAATACTAATCCATCATTTACCCTATGTTGTGGTGATAAAGTAATGTGGTCAATACTCTTTGTTCATATATAATATGCCCATCTCTCAGAAAGTTTCTAACACCTTCTCTCTATTTATTTAAAGGACTTTGTTATTAAGGCTAAAATATCTTAATTTAAAATTTAAAAAGAGTATTTGGGTTTATTTAATAATTAAAATACCCCTCAGCTTTTTTTAATAAACAAAAATAAATTATTTTGCAGTTACCTCTGCTAAAAACTTTTTGTGCCAATCTGGTTCCTTATGGGCTTTTAGATGGCATGGTTGACATAATGATACTAAATTTGAATGTTCGCAGTTTGTTTTGTCATGATCAATATGGTGAACATTCAACAAATAAGGAATTTCTTCCTGTAATTTACCGCACATTTTACATTTAAATCCATCTCTTAACCTTATTTCAAATTTAAGTGAGCTATTGAACTCTGAAGGATAACCTTTCGTTACATTGTAACAACTTTTAGAACAGTAATCATTCTTCCATGACCATTTCTTACTTTTTCTATATTTTATTTTAGGACTTACAAATTCCATTCCACATTCTTTACAATAATTTATACGATTTATTTTTTCTTTTATTTCCAATATATTCACATTATATCTTTTTATTTTATCTTGGAGTTCTTTACGCTGATATAAAAATTTAGGGGGATTATATTTAAGCTTATTTTGTAAATCAATTATTTTCTCTTCGTTTTTATTAATTTTATCTTCATAATTTAATTTTAAATAATTTGGTTTTAATTCATTATATAAGGTTTTATTATAATATTTCACGCTTAAATTGTTCTTTATTATTTAGAATAGAATGGAGTTAAAAAATAAAAATTATTTTTCCAAAAGCTTTTTAATTATGTAATTATAACTAGATAACACTTAATTAATGAACGATATTTTGTATTTATATTGTGTTGAAATTAAGTAAAAATCAGAGATTTTTATATAACAATAGCTATAATTTTTATAGTAATGATTCTAATTTAGTTTAGATAATGATAAAATCATGGTGATTCTATGACACAAATGGATGAAGCAAAAAAAGGCATAATTACAGAGGAAATGAAGGCAGTAGCAGCTGCTGAGGGTGTTTCAGAGGAATTTATCAGGAAATCTGTTGCCCAAGGAACCATAGCCATTCCAAGTAACGTTAACAGAGAAGTTAAAGCTGTAGGTATTGGAGCAGGACTAAGAACTAAAGTAAATGCAACAATTGGAACTTCAACAGATATCTGCGACTTTGATATGGAAGAAGAAAAAGCTAAAGTAGCTATGGCTTATCAAGCTGACACTTTAATGGAACTTTCTGTAGGTGGAGACCTTGATGAAATCAGAAAAAGGATCCTCAAAATCTCAGATATTCCGGTAGGAAGCGTGCCTATTTACCAGGCAGCCATCGAAACAATAAGGGAAAAAGGTGCTGCAATTTACATGGATGAAGACATAATGTTTAAATCCATTGAAAAACAGGCAAAAGACGGTATTGACTTTATGGCTATCCACTGCAGTGTAAACCGTGAAACCCTTAAAAGATTAAAAAGACAGGGCCGTGAAGGAGGACTTGTAAGTAGAGGGGGAGCATTTGTATCTGCATGGATGGTAGAAAATGACCTGGAAAACCCATTATACAAAAACTTTGACTATATTCTAGAAATAGCTAAAGAATATGATTTTTGTATGTCCATGGCAAACGCTATGAGAGCGGGAGCACTAGCAGACTCTACAGACCGTGCTGCAGTCCAGGAACTCATCGTACTTGGAGAATTAATTGACAGGGCAAGGGAAGCAGGAGTCCAAACTATCGTAGAAGGACCGGGACACATCCCACTAAACGAAATTCCGGCAAATGTCATACTCCAGAAAAAATTATGCAGGCAGGCACCTTTCTATATGTTAGGGCCAATTGTAACTGATATTGGAGCAGGATACGACCATATAGTATCTTCAATTGGTGCAGCAACATCCGCAGGAGCAGGAGCAGATTTCATCTGTTATGTAACACCAGCAGAACACCTTGCATTACCAGACGCAAAAGATGTTAAAGAAGGAGTAATTGCAACAAGAATTGGTGCATACGTTGGAGACATGCAAAAAGGTATACACAACGGTGAAAAAGACCTTGTAATGGCCAACGCACGTAAAAAATTAAACTGGGAAGCACAGTTCGACTCTGCAATGTGTCCTGCAGAAGCAAGGAGAATAAGAGACGAAAGGTCGCCAGCAGAAGAAGATACATGTACAATGTGCGGAAGCTACTGTGCAGTTAAGATTGTAAACGAATGGTTAGACGAAGCAGACACTAACGTGTTTGATTAAGCCCTTAACCATTATTTTATTATTTTATTACAAGATAAATTCATAATAATTATAATTTTTACAATCAGTTTTATATTTTAAACTTACTAAATCCTTCAAAAGAAGGTTTTAATTCTTTTTATATGATTATTAAAGGTGATTTGATTGAAACATTGGATTGAAAATGTTGCAGATAGTTTAATTGAAAGAGATTTACCTGAGCATGTAATTGCAAGTGGGACATCCATATCCGGTTCAATACACATTGGAAATTCCTGCGACGTGTTTATCGCGAATGCAGTCACAAAATCTCTAAAGAACCAGGGAGCTCCTGCAGAAGTTATATGGATTGCAGACGACTACGATCCACTCAGAAAAGTTCCATATCCCCTTCCACCAGAATATGAAAAATATTTAGGCATACCCTATGCACATATTCCCTGCCCTGAAGGATGCTGTGAAAATTTCGTAGAACACTTTAAAAAACCATTTATTGATACACTTGATGACTTTGGAATATCTTTAAAGGAATATTCCGGAGAAAAAATGTACAAAGAAGGGATATACAACGAATATATACGAATAGCATTAGAAAATGCCCCTAAAATAAGGGAAATATTCAATAAATACAGGGAACATGCCCTTGCAGATGACTGGCTTCCATACAACCCAATCTGTGAAGAATGCGGACGGATAAATACTACCTTCGCCTACGGCTATGAAGACGATATCGTTCATTACAGATGTAACTGCGGCCATGAAGGATCTATGGATATTAAATCAGGTACAGGAAAACTTACATGGCGTGTTGAATGGGCTGCAAGATGGAAGATACTCGGTATTACATGCGAACCATTTGGAAAAGACCATGCAGCAAGTGGGGGATCCTACGACGTAAGCAGCATAATATCACAGGAAATATTCAATTATCCTGCACCTTACCCCGTACCTTATGAATGGATAACTCTTAAGGGGGATGCTATGTCCAAATCTAAAGGTGTTTTCTTTACACCAGGACAGTGGCTCGAAATAGGCAAGCCAGAAACTCTTAATTATTTCCTATTCCGCAGTAAACCATTAAAACATAAAGACTTTAACCCCGAAATGCCATTTCTAGACTTTATTGACCAGTATGATCGTGTTGAAAGGATATACTATGGATCTGAAGAACCTGCATCCCAAAAAGAAGGGGAAAAATCTAAAAAGATTTATGAAATGTCACAAATTGAACTTAAGGACGAAATGCCATTCCAACCATCCTACAGGTTCATGACAGTAGCATATCAAATTGCAGATGGAGACATAAAAAAGGTCTTTGAGATACTCAAAAAGAATTCACAGCTTCCAGAAAACATGAACAATGTTGACTTTGAGAACTTAAATGAAGAAGATCTTAAAAATCTCAAAATGAGGATGGATCATGTTAAAAACTGGCTTGGTACATATGCACCAGAATTTGTAAAGTTCAGTGTTATGAAAAAGATTCCTAAATTACCTCTGGGTGAAGACCAGACCAAATTCCTGCTTAAACTTGCAGACCTTCTTGAAGGAAAGGAATATAGTGCGGAAGAATTACATGACGAAATGTACAATCTTCTCACTGAAATGGACATGAAACCTCAAAAAGCATTCCAGGCCATTTATAAAATTATAATCGGTAAAAAACAAGGCCCAAGAGCAGCTTCATTTGTTTTATCCCTTGATAACGATTTTGTTGTCAAAAGATTTAGAAAAGAAGCTTAATTAAGAATTAGTCTCATTTGAAACTAATTCATACATTTTATTTTTAAAATTTAGCATATTTATTAAATTAAAACAAAATTTATCCCAAATTTATAGTTATATTTGAAAAAATATGAATTAATATTAGTAATTAACCATGAAAACTATTTTTCTATCTCAAATTATATATCCAATTTCTTGAGAATTTTAGTTTAATTTGTTATTGAATTAGTATTAACTTAATTTTAAGTACCCACTACCCATTCATTAAAGATTGTTAAACAATTTCAAGAGAATTATTTGTTAATCCCCGATTGAACCAATAATAAATCTTTGTTAAATTTGCTTTTTTTGTAAAATAAGTATAATTAGTAATTATTTTTCATTTTAAATACCTAAAATAATGTATTAACAGAAAAATTTTTATTAGATCAACAACATACCACCTTCTTGTAATACAGAAATAAACTTTTGTATTACAAATGTATGCGTAAATATTTAAGGAGGTGAAAAATATGTTCTTCGGAGGAAGTTTATTATGGAGCAACCCATGGATCTGGACTACACCATTCCTTTTCAACAGCCCATGGTTATGGAACACATGGTTCTGGTAACTGCGACAATATAAAATACGTTTATAGTCACTGAAATCACTGATCGAACATCTATTTTGCAGGGTTTTTAGATTAAATTTTGAATTAAATTTACCTATTTTTTTATTTTATTAAATAGAAACTAGTAAGTGCTATTTTTATGAATGATCATTCATATTTTAGAAATTTTTTAATATCATAACCTTTTTTTCATACTATGCCCTATTTTTCTAAAATTAACATGTATATGCTTTCTATTTTCAATATAATTATTAATTCTACTAAAAACACTTCAATCATCAAATAGTATGCTTTCTTTCAATTTACTTTCTATTTTCTTCTTAAAATTGGCATATCCTTACTAAATAACTTTCAGTTAATTACTAATTTGTCAAATATAATATTTTTCTCACATCTCTACCCTCTATTTTTTCAAAAATAACCCCTCATTGCTAAATAATTTTTAATTAAATTGTGATTTTAATACTAATAAAAAGATTTTTATTACATCAACAACATACCACCTTCTTGTAGTACCAAAATGAAAATTTGGTATTGAAAAATGTATGCGAATATAACACTGTGGAGGTGAAATAGTATGTGTTTTAGTGGATGTCTTCTCTGGAACAACCCACTCTTCTGGAACGTACCACTCTTCTTCCATCAACCACTCTTCTTTGGTTTCCATCACTGGGGTATCAACGCTTTCGGTGCTCATGGTTTCGGCCACTTAGGAATCAACAGATTTGGAATATGGTAATAATAACTGGTTCTAACTGAGGTAATATAAATATTATCTAGAACACGCTGAAACCCAATGCTTAAATATTTAATTTTAACCTAAAAAGTTAAATTAAATATGGAATTCAAAATTTATTCTTTTTTTATTTTTCAAACAATATTGACGCTATTTTTAAATTAGCGCTCCTGTTTATGACACGAACATAAATTATACTTTAATTAAATTGTGATTTTGAAAAATCTACGTTTTGTAACCGCAAAAAACAGAGTTTTTTTGCATGTTTGAAAAAAAAACGTTTTTTCAACCGTAAAAAACAGAGTTTTTTTTGTTAGCCTGCAGAATTCTCAAAACCCCCATGACATGAACGTGAATTAAATTACTGATTTTAAAAAGCTTGATCTTAATTAAAATTATAATCTTCAGCCTATATTTTCCCCTATTAATTCAATAGATAATTACTTGCTATTTTTCAGTTAATTATTAATTTTATCAGATA
Source organism: Methanobacterium veterum (assembly GCF_000745485.1). Taxonomy (NCBI): domain Archaea; kingdom Methanobacteriati; phylum Methanobacteriota; class Methanobacteria; order Methanobacteriales; family Methanobacteriaceae; genus Methanobacterium; species Methanobacterium veterum. The sequence continues at coordinate 419,666 of NZ_JQJK01000009.1, read as the reverse complement.
TTAGCTTTTTTTTCACTTTTTCCCTTGTTTTTTTCTCAAAAATAACCTATCATTGCTAAACAATTTTCAGTTAATTACTAATTTTATCAGATATTATGCTTTTTTTTGCATTTTCCCCTGTTTTTTTCTCAAAAACCATGGATAATTACTAAATAATTTTTAGCTAAATTGCGTTATTCATACTAATAGAAAAATTTTTATTACATAATTAACATATGAGATGTTGTAGTACGAAAATAGTATTTACGTATTACATTATGTACGCAAAACAACAAGGAGGTGAAAAGTATGCTACTCATCTACATTAAAATCATAATAATCAAAATACTAGTACTCAAAGCTTGCTTATTACATGGATTACTCGGCGGATTATGGTAATCACAGCCATATAAATACAATTTACACATCAAATCCAAAAATAGCTAAACCTAAAGGTTTTAGCTAGCATTTAGAGATTAAAGTTTTTAGTAATACAAATATTGTATTACATTATGTATAAAACAACAAGGAGGTGAAAAATATGTTGCTCGTCTACATTAAAATCATAATAATCAAAATCTTAATCCTCAAAGCTTGCTTACTTCCACACTTCCTCTGTGGATGGTTCTAATCACAGAAATATAAACATAATTTAAGCATCCAAAACCAAAAACTGCTGTAATACTAGGTAAATCTCAAAGTTTTAACTGGTATCTCTAGATTGAAATTTTTAGTAATACTGTATTGTATTACAGGTATATCAAATAACACGGAGGTGAAAGCATGTTATTAGTCGTAATTAAGATCATAATAATCAAAATCTTAATCCTCAAAGCCGCATTATTCCCACACTTCCTCTGCGGATGGTTCTAAGCTACCCAATCTCTCTATTTACCAAATAACACGGAGGTGAAAGCATGTTATTAGTCGTAATTAAGATCATAATAATCAAAATCTTAATCCTCAAAGCCGCATTATTCCCACACTTCCTCTGCGGATGGTTCTAAGCTACCCAATCTCTCTATTACTAACTTAACCCCTTATTGTTCTAAACTCTCAAAACTCTTTTCTACATATTAGCTTTAAATGGTCTTAATCACTAGTATAAGCACAATTTATACACTAAAATCAAAAAATGCTTAAAATACTAGTTAAACCTTAATGGTTTTAACTAATATCATGGGATTTAAATTTTCCCCATTTACTTTTTATTTTCAAATAGAAGTTCCCTTACTGTTTTAAATTGATTGTTAATTTTATAAATAAAATTAAGTTTTAGATAATATTATAACATTTCTAGCCTTTTATACAACCTTAAAAATGATTAATACTCAACGTTTTTAAGTTAATTTATGATTTAATACTAATAGAAACTTTTTTATTACATAATCAACATAACACCCGTAACACAGGTATAAAATCTGTGTTTAAATATACACAAGTGGAGGTATAATATATGAAAAAAGAACTAAGCGTTCTCCTACTGATCTTTATAGCAACAGTAGGACTTTCAAGTGCAGCATCAGCTCAACCAATAGCTACAACTGCACACGGACCAACCACATATGGCCAAGGAGGCCATGGAGCTTCTTTTTGGCATTGGACTATAATTAGAAGATTCGTTATATATTCCCCACTCAGCCTTACAAGGATTAGACACATATTTCCGCCACCTATCTACAGAGTTAGAGCTACATATATAGGCAACCATAGATGGGTTGCAACTGTATGGAGAAGAACTTACGGCCCATACTACCGAGGTACAATACGTGGCCCAGTAATACGCAGATAAATATCCAATTGAGGGATTAATGGGGTACCAGTTTCGTACCCCTGCATATAATATATGGTTTGTTTTTCAATTAAAATACTAATTTTAAAAAATAATTTTATTAAAGATACCCTCTGCACTTTTTAACGTATAAGAAAATATACTTACAAATTAACTGAGTTCTTATATTTCAATTAGATATACATATCTTAATAAAATTACTGTCTAAAACTAGAATTACTCTTTAATTAACAGCTTTGCACCTTCAAAAGTCAAAATCTATTAAATTACTATTTTTTTCCATTAATTCAATCTCTATTTTTCAAAAAGTAACCAATTACTTATTATTTTTAGGCCAATTGTTTATTTCACAAAATAGGTATTCATTATTTAAATAATATGATTTTTCTGATATTTTTTTCCTTTATTTTTTCAAAATCAGCAAATCATTACTAAACATTTTTCATTCAAATTACCTTATTAATACTAATAGAAACTTTTTTATTACATAGTTGATATAGTATCATCACAACACAGACTTAAAAAATCCGTGTTAATTATATACACGTGGAGGTGTAATATATGAAAAAAGAACTAGCTGTTCTTCTGCTGATTTTTATAGCGACAGTAGGACTTTCAAGTGCAGCATCAGCACAACCCGTTACACAAACTGCACGAGGCTCAGCCACATACGGCCATGGAGGCCATGGAACTTATTATTATGGCCATTGGGTTGTATTTAGGAGATTCGTTGTAGCTTCACCATTTGCAGTTAACAGGATTCGACACAGATACCATACACCTATGTTTAGGGTTACAGCCAGATATATAGGACATCACAGATGGATCGCAACTGTTTGGAGAAGAGGTTATTTCCGCAGATAAAATCAACATAATAGGGGGTATAATTTTTTATTTACCCCACTCTCCCCTTTTTATACATATTATTTTTAATTAAATTAATTTACAATTAACTGGTTCTTATTTAAAACTTAAAATTTACAATAACTTCCCATCACATTGACAATTTCCATTTTAGTATTATACCCCCATTAAACACACCAATTAATGTTTATAAGCCCCTAATAATTTTTTAAAATTATCTCTAAATTAAAATCCCCTAAAACTATTTTATCCCCTTTTTAAACTGATTTTTGAAAAAAATATTTTTATCAAATGTAATACTTATAAATTTATATTTATTATTAAAGATAAATTAGATATTAACTGGTGAGTTTTATGAATAACGATATAGAAAAAAGATGGTGGGTATTTCCAAGGTTTAAAATAGAATTGATGGTTTCAGGATTAAATTTACCTGTTAATCTAGCATTTGTCCCTAATCCAACAGATGACTCCAATAAACCTCTTTTGTATGTTACAGAACTTTATGGACAAATTAAAGTCATAACAAATGATTGGAAAGTTCATACATATGCAGAAAACCTGTTAAATTATGAAGCAAATCATGAATTTCCAGGAACAGGAGAATCAGGCGTTACTGGGATTTGCGTTGAACCCCAAACTGGCGATCTATTCATAACAATGCTCTATGAAGAGAATGGAGAACCCAAAAACAAATTAATAAGAACCAAAAGTAAAAATGGCCTGAAAATAGATTCAGCAGAAACACTTCTGGACAATATACCCTCTATTAAAGCCGCGCATCAAATTCAAGCTGTTACTGTTGGATTTGACGGTAAATTATATGTAAACCTTGGAGAAGGAATGGTCCACCCAGAAGTTGCTCAGGATGACAACGAGCTAAGGGGTAAAGTTCTCAGGATGAATTTAGATGGCAGTATTCCAGAAGATAACCCTGATCCTGATAGTTTAGTGTATGCTAAAGGTTTCAGAAATCCTTTCGGTGCTACATGGCGTAAAAGTGATAAATCTCTTTATATTTCCGATAACGGACCTGCCTATGATGACAGAATTGCAAAAGTAAAAGCAGGAAAAAATTACGGCTGGCCGAAGAGCATGCGTGAAAACAGCTTATTCTGGTGGCATTTTACTCATGGACCTACGGCGCTTGCATTTATGCAGAATGATGAATTTCCTTTTGATTTTGAAGATGAACTATTTGTAGCTCTTTTTGGCGGATCATATGTAAAAGGTGAATCCATAAAAGGCAAAAAAATTGTAAAAATGAAACTTAATGAGGATGCTACCGCAGTTAAATCCTACGATGAATTTGTAAGATATATAGGCGAAGGGGCAGCAAGCCCCTGCGGATTAGCCTTCGGACCGGGAGGATTATACTTCACAGACTTACATGGTGAAGAAAACGGATTTGCAAGGGCTTCCAGTGGGAACATATACAGAGTCACTTCCATAATAAAAGGAGAAGGAGAAATAATAGTCCCATATACTAAAGAAAATGCAGCCAAATGCCTTTGCCCCGGATGTCCCACCCTTAATGAATGCATGAGAAATAGAAATCAACGTCTTTTCTGTGCTGGAGGGAAAACTGAATGTGAACTTGAGAAAAAAGGTTGCCTTTGCGGTGAATGCCCCATTGAAAGTCAGTATGGATTAACTGACTTTTACTACTGCGATGAAGGGGCCGCTAAAAAGTAGATTTCCAATTTGTTTTATAAATTAATAGGTGATTAAATGGCAGAAGAAAAAATTGTTGATGATACAGGAGAAAACGCAGAATTATGCCTTTGTCCAGGATGTCCAACTCATAATGAGTGTATGAAAGACAATAGTGAACGAATATTCTGTTCAAGAGGGAAAACCAATTGTGATCTTGAAAAAAGAGGATGTCTTTGTGGTACGTGTCCCGTTGAAAGAAACTATGGATTAAATGACTTTTACTACTGCACAGAAGGAGCTGCTAAAAAGTAAATACAGGATTATCCTGGTGATTGCTTGGACACTATAACTTCTGTAAAAGGAATATCCTCTTTTTCTAAACTGGAAAAATCACATTATGAAGGCCATCCACTAAAAGAAAAGCATAATACGTCCCTATCTCAAATGAAGGAGATTATAAAAGAATCTAGCAAAACTGACAATTTGCAAACTGTTCATTGTCATGATGTACTCATTATAGGTGGGGGGTTAACAGGGCTTCGAGCATCTTTACAGGCCTCAAATGCAGGGATTAATGTGGCTGTGGTTACAAAGGTCCATCCACTTCGATCCCATTCTGTTGCAGCCCAAGGTGGAATGAACGCTTCTCTTGGTAATGTCCATGGTGAAGGAGATAGCATTGACAGCTGGGAAACACATGCTTATGATACTGTGAAAGGATCAGACTATTTAGCAGATCAGGATGCAGTTGCACGCATGTGCCGTGAAGCTCCTGCAACTGTAATCGAACTGGAACATATGGGAACCGTGTGGTCCAGACTGAAAAATGGAAAAATTGCCCAGCGTCCTTTTGGGGGTGCAGGGTTTCCAAGGACGTGCTATGCAGCAGATCGTACAGGACACAATGTACTCCATACACTATATGAACAGGTTACATGGCGAAACATACCCGTCTATGAAGAATTTTTTGTTACTTCACTGGTACATGACAGCGGGCGGTGCATTGGCTGCACTGCAATTGAAATCATGACTGGAAAGGTTCATGGATTTGTTGCAAAGGCAGTTCTCCTGGCAACTGGAGGATTTGGTAGGATATTCAACAAATCAACAAATGCCCTCATCAACACCGGAGATGGACAGGCACTTGCACTCAAATCAGGAGTACAACTTAAAGATATGGAATTTGTTCAATTTCATCCCACAACACTCTACGGAACTAACATTTTGATAAGTGAAGCGGCTCGTGGTGAAGGGAGCATTATTACTAATAAAAATGGAGAGCGCTTCATGGAACGTTATGCTCCTAATTCAATAGATCTAGCTCCACGTGATGTCGTAGCAAGGGCTATGATTCAAGAAATTTCAGAAGGAAATGCTTATGATGGAGATTACTTCCACCTTGACCTCAGGCACCTTGGTGCCAATCTCATTATGGAAAGATTACCGGGAATACGGCAGATTGCCATGGATTTTGCAGGTCTAAACCCCATTAAGGATCCAATACCTGTTCAGCCGGGGCAGCACTATTCCATGGGAGGAATAGATGTAGATATTAACGGAGCAACGTCTCTTCTAGGGCTTTACGCTGCAGGAGAATGCGCATGTATTAGTGTTCATGGTGCAAATCGGCTCGGTGGAAATTCACTTCTGGAAACCGTAGTGTTTGGACGGCTGACGGCAGATAAAATTATTGAAGATATTAAAAATATTCCCGAGCCCAATTTTGAGCCGGTTAAATCTGCCATGCGTGAAATTGATACGCGAATTAACCAGATACTTGAAAGAGATAAAGGAAAACATCTCTTTAGCTTGATGGATGATATGACACAGACAATGTTCCATAAATTTGGCATATTTCGCGACAGTAAAACCATGAAAGAGGGACTTTTAGAAATTAAAAATATGCAGGATGAGATTTCTCAAGTCTCAATTAATAATAAAGATCGTGCCGTAAATCAGGCGCTTATACGATTTTTTGAACTGGAAGGTATGCTCCAGCTTGCTGAAGTGGTTGCAATTGGTGCCCTTAAAAGAGAAGAAAGCCGCGGCTCCCATACTCGGACTGATTACCCATTACGCGATGATAATAACTTTTTGAAGCACACTATTGTATCCTTTCACAATGGCAGAATGGAAATTTCTTATAAACCCGTTAAATTAGGCATGTTTAAACCAAAGGAGCGTGTTTATTAATGAAATTAAAAGTATACAGGTACAATAAAAAACTGGATTCTCCCCACTATGCTACCTTCGAATTCATGCCAAAATCTGGTATGACCATATTGGAAGCTTTATTTCAAATCCAGAAGCAGTTTGATGATTCTCTTGCATTCCATTACTCATGCAGGGGTGCAGTTTGCGGTACCTGTGCAATGCTCATTAACAAAGTTCCCCGGCTTGCATGCAGGACACAGTTAACGCCTCTCCTTAAAGGAGAACTTAAAATAAATCTCATTTCGTACCATGCAATTGAAGAGACAAACGTGCCATGGGATCCAGAAGAAGAGATTTTAATCGAACCACTTCCCCATTTACCAGTTATAAAAGATCTCATCGTTGACATGAGTACATTTTTCAAATACTACAAGTTTATTGAGCCGGTATTTAAACCAGCAAATCCAGCTCCTGAAAAAGAAAGGCTTATGGAACCTAATGCCCTAACTGAACTAGAACTGTACACAAACTGCATCCTCTGTGCAGCATGTTTCGGGGCATGTCCAGTGGATGGAAAAAATCCAGAATATTTAGGTCCCGCTGCCCTTGCCAAGCTCTATAGGTTTCATATTGATCCGCGTGAATCAAATGGAATCGAAAGGTTGGGACTTGCAAATATTCCAAATGGGTGGTGGGCATGTGAATTTTATGGAAACTGCACCAGAGTTTGCCCTAAAGGAGTGCCTCCAACCATTGGAATTGCAAAAGCCAGGAAAGAGCTCGAAGATAAAGGAAAATTTCAGGAGGGCTGATTATGCGCCTGGAAAAAGATTCCATAGGTGAAAGAGAAATCCATGATAATGCATATTACGGTATTCAAACCCTTAGGGCCATGGAAAATTTTCCAGTTAGCGGCAGACATGAGCGTCCTGAATTAATTAAAGCATACATACTGGTAAAAAAAGCGGCCGCCATCACCAACATGGAACTTGGAACCCTCGATAACGTGCGGGGAGAAGCCATTGTAAAAGCTGCAGATGAAATTATCAGTGGAAAACTTGCTGATCAGTTCCCACTTGATATCTTCCAGGCAGGAGCCGGTACATCATTCAATATGAACATTAATGAGGTGCTTGCAAACCGTGCCCTGGAAATTTTAGGGAAAAACAGAGGAGAATATGATTATTTAAGCCCTAATGACCATGTTAATCAATCGCAGTCCAGTAATGACACATTTCCCACGGCATCCCATATTGCTGTTCTTTTTGAGGCAGATCTCCTCAATATAGTTCTGCTTAACCTTGCAGATGCATTTAAACAGAAAGGCAAAAAGATTTCTTATATTCCAAAATCTGGACGGACTCATCTTATGGATGCAGTACCTGTCACCATTGGAGACGAATTCATTGCATACGGCAGTGCCATCAAACGGGCTGCAGAAAGGATCCGTGAACGCAGGAATAATCTTCTTGAAGTTGCAATAGGGGGCACTGCAACTGGAACTGGAGTGAATTCTCCACCATCTTACAGAAAAAATGTAGTGAAAAAGCTGGCTGATCTAACCTCCCTTAAACTTATCCCTGCAAATGACAGTTTTGAGGCATTACAAAGCCGTTCTCAGATGGCTGCATTTTCAGGGGCGCTGCGAGAACTTGCACTTGAACTGATCCGGATAGCCAATGACCTCCGCCTTATGGGATCAGGACCTACATCAGGCTTAAATGAGATTGTTTTACCGCCTGTCCAGCCAGGATCATCCATTATGCCCGGAAAAGTTAATCCTGTTATGGCAGAATGTCTAAATATGATCTCATTCCAGATTATAGGGAATGATACAGCAGTTTCACTTGCAGTTCAGGCAGGACAGCTTGATCTGAATATTATGACACCCGTTATGACTTCCAATATACTTGAATCAACATCTATGCTTAATAATTATCTTCCAGTCTTCCAGTCCAGCTGCGTTGAAGGTATCAAAGTCAATGAAGAACAGTTACAAATGGTTGCTGGAATGAACCCCATCCTTGCAACGCTTCTTTCACCCAAAATTGGATATTTACATGCTGCAGAACTTGCTGAAGAATCCACGAAAACAAATCAGCCCATTAAGGATCTTGTAATTGCAAAGGGAATTCTCTCTGAAGAAGATGCAAACAGGTTGTTTAATCTTGAAACCATATCCAAAAACCGTTATCGAGAAAATGAAGTATAGTCCTAAACTCGCTGCTATGAAGGGGAGCTAAAATGAAATATCTCTGCACGTATTGTAGTGTTTATGTATATGATAAAGACAGTGGAGATTCTGTTACAAATTTAAAACCAGATACAAGTTGGGATGAGATTCCAGATACCTGGCGCTGCCCAGTTTGTGGAATGCCCAAAGAGTACCTGCAGCAGATACGTGATGATGTATTTGCAATTAAAATGGAAGCTTATAAAGGACAGGGAGGAACTAACGACCTTAACTATTACCGCTCTGTAGGGCGGAGGATGCTCACAGGGGTTTGCGGTGTTTTTCCTACCTGTGATGGTAAACCCGGCAGGACATGTGTCGGGCAGAAATACGGGGCCCCAATAGGCATGGGAGGTGCAGGGCAGGGAAAAACATTTGAAGCAAATTACGATGCCCTTCAAAGATACAAGCTTAAAATGCGCGTGATCAAAGCCCATCATGAACCAGAAATGTCTCTTTCTATTTTTGGAAAAGAGATCAAAGCTCCAGTTATGGGTGCCAGTCTTTCGGGAGTCAAATCTAGCATGAATGATGCAATTTCTGAGGACGCATTTTATCGAGGCCTCTTAAGAGGTGCAAGGGCTTTTGGATCCATTGGAATGGTAGGAAATACTCCAACAAGTCCTGATGATCTGGGAATCAAAGTTATAGGAGAAAGTGGAGGATTGGGAATTCCAATGCTTAAACCTCAATCACAGGAACGGCTTATCCAGCTCATAAGGTTAGCCGAAGACATGAATGTAGTTGCAGTAGGAATTGACCTGGAAGGGGCAGGTTCAACGTTCTGGGCAGCTTCTGATAAAATGGTCTATCGGAAAAGTGAAAGTGAACTTCAGGAACTGGTGGACTGTACAGAAAAACCAGTGATTTTTAAGGGTATTATGACCACTGAAGATGCAAACAAAGTTGTAGATTCTGGCGCTAAGGTATGCTATGTATCTAATCATGGAGGCAGAGTCCTGGACGGAGGACAAGGAGTGGCAGAAGTGCTTCCAGATATTGCAAAGGAAATTTCAGGAAAAGTCCAGATTATGGCAGATGGGGCAGTAAGAACCGGTTTTGATGTGCTCAAGATCATAGCCCTCGGGGCAGATATAGCCCTACTTGGCAGGACTCTCGCGCAGGTAGCTATAGGTGGTGGAGAAGTAGCTGTGAATATGTATTTTAAGTATGTAAAAGAGGATCTACGGCGCGCTATGATACTTACGGGATGTGATACGCTTGAAGACGCAGACGAAAGTATCTTAACCAGATAAACATGAAACTACATAAACAAATGATTATCTAATTTTAAAAACGTCAAAAAAGGGCAATTAATGATGGGATTAGAATTAAATGTGCATGCTTATAAAACTGCCACTGTTTTAAAATATATAATATGATTAACTGATATTAAAACCTGTTATTTTAACTGGGGTGAACTGATTAAGTCTTTAAAACGTGAATTAGGGCTTTTAGAAGTCACATTATCAGGAGTAGGTATAATCTTAGGTGCCGGAATATATGCACTTATTGGGGAAGCCGCACCTTTATCAGGGAATACGTTATGGCTTTCTTTTCTGATATCATCTGTAGTAGCTGCATTTACTGCACTTAGTTATGCCGAACTTTCATCCATGTTTCCCCATTCCAGCGCAGAGTATGAATATGTTAAAAATGCAATGGGAGATCGAATAGCATTTGTTATAGGATGGCTGATTATATTGAGTGCGGTTATCAGTTCTACAACAGTTGCAGTTGGATTCTCGAATTATTTAAGTGTTATATTTGATTTACCCAAATTTTTATCTTCAATTTCATTAATAGCCCTATTATCATTTATTCTTTTTGTGGGAATTAAAGAATCCGCACGGGTTGCCATTGTATTTACATCTATAGAAGCAGCGGGACTTTTAATCATCACTTTCATTGGAATTCCTTATTATGGAACTGTAAATTATTTAGAAGCACCCCTGGGACTTAATGGAATTTTTGCATCCTCAGCTCTAATTTTTTTCGCTTTTCTTGGATTTGAAGAAATCGTAAAACTTTCAGATGAAGCAAAAGAGCCCCATAAAACTATTCCAAAAGGGATTATACTTGCCATGATCATAAGTACAACTTTATACATGCTGGTGGCTTTTAGTTCAGTAAGCATACTCGGTTGGGAAGGCCTTTCACAATCAAATGCTCCTTTTTCCCAGATCGCATACAGTGTATTTGGAACAAACGGTTCATTTTTACTTTCAATCATAGCCCTCTTTGCAACAAGCAATACTGTTCTCTTAATGATTCTAGCTGGATCTAGAATAGTATACGGCATGTCTAAGTCAGGTTCAATTCCACATGTATTCTCAAAAGTGCATTATAAAACCAGAACTCCATGGATTGCAATAATTTTAATCAGTTTAGCTTCAATCGGGTTTTTATTTATTGGAGAAATAGACTTTCTTGCCAGTGTAACTAATTATACACTTTTTGCAAGTTTTATTTTTATAAACGCTTCAGCAATTATTTTAAGGTATACCTCCCCAAATACTGAAAGATCTTTTAAAATACCTTTAAATGTCAAATGGGTTCCAATTTTACCAATTTTTGGTATAATTACATGTATACTGCTACTTTCAAATTTAGAATACAATGCTATTCTTTTAGGGGGCATATTAACAATAATAGGCTTTTTAATTTCCTTTTTAAAAAGAAAATAGAAGTGCTGAAATCAGTGAAATGAGGGATTCACTAAAATATCTTCATTATTTTTTGTTTCAGTATTTAGAGAGTAACGAGCTAACTGTTTCTTTTGGCCAGTTTCTGTTCTTATTAAATTAACTGACAGTGTTTGATCATTAATCATGAGCTGATTGTAGGAAGGGCAAGTATCAGCATGTAATCTTCTAGTTGTTGCAGTACCAGAAGTTAAGATTAACATATCATCTAACTTCCATGCATTTGCAACATGCTTGTGGCCATTTAAGACCATATTAACCCCATAATCCATTAATAATTTTAAAGTATCTCCAGAATCAAGTAAAATATTTCTTTCCCTACCAGTTAAAGGTACAGGAAGTAAATGGTGGTGAAATGTTATAAGGGTGTACATATCTTTAGGGATTTTATCCAGTTCATTTTTTAACCATTCCAACTGATCAATACCAATTTTACCGCTGTGAACATCGGGCTCTGACGAATCAAGCCCTATGATAGCAATATTATTCCCTTTATCAGCATGGCTAAATTTTCTATTTCCAATCAACTTCTGGAAATGGACCAATCCAACGTTACACGAGTCATGATTTCCAGGAACTACGTAAGTTCTAGATATTTGAGTTAATTCATCTATAAATTCCATTGCATCAATATATTCATCAATATAACCCATTGTAGTTATATCGCCGGCGATAATAATTAAATCAGGGTTTTCTTCAAGAATTTGGGATTTTAAATTATTTTTTAATTCCTCAGAGAATTTATACTCTCCAAAATGTAAATCTGAAATTTGAATTATGTTTTTTTCCATACTATCCATCCCCAAACTTTCCTTGGTTGCCACTCTATGGACCAGTTTTTAATTTAAATCGACATAATGTAAGAGGCGATCCCTGTAGTTCTTCACTCGGGGGAATTGAGTTTTGAGTAAATTTGATATGCTATCATTATATGTTGTTAAGGGGGGTACTTCATATGGGGGTGTGATGAGAATGACTGAAGTTACCAATCCCCCCCTATTAACAACATTTTTTGAGGATACTGCTCATTTAACGATCTAATGGAACATGAGTTTAGAGAATATCCTTGTTAATTAATTGATTTTATACTATAAATAAGTTACACATTAAGCACAGTTTAGTACACATTTTGTATATTAAATACATTAAAGAGTTTTAAATTAAATAAGTAATGAACTTCAAAAATAGGTGAAGTAAATAGTATTATAAGGAGAACTGTATGAGAGTTAAAGTCATTGAAAAAGAAGTAATGGACCCATTAGGTGAAACAGCGGCAGATAAAATTGAAGTAATGGCAGTCCCTTCCAAGATCAATAAAATATCTTATTTCGACAATACAAAACCAAATGCGGATATTATTTTAGCTGCAGTTGATGAAAGTTTAGATATAAATGGGAAAAAAGTCGAAAAGCCAGCAGGTGCAGGTGCAACAGAAGAACAACTAAAGGATGCTGCCGATGCAGACTTATCAATTATAGCAGTTGGAGACTGCGGTTCGTGTTCCACATGGGTTATACTTGATGCAATAAGACTTGAAAAAGAGGGCACTCCCACAATTTCAATCTGTTCAGATAACTTCATGGACTATGCAAGATCACTTGCAAAATCCCACGGTGCAGATGACTTAAGGATAGTTGAGATTAAACATCCCATTTCCGGGCAAAAAGAAGAGAATATCCGGGAAAAAGCCGCAGAAACTGTCAAAGAAATTAAAAAATTATTGAATATTAACTAATTCATTGAGGAATCTTACTATGACTAATAAAAAAGTGGATAATACCTGCGGATGTTCCATTGAAGACCTCTTAAGGGAAAATGTAGGAGATAACGAACAACGCTTATGTAAAGCTGCTGAGAGCGATATGGAAGTTTATGTTGACCCAGATCCTGAAAAGTTAAGCTATGAATTTTATATGAAAAAACAGACCGACGGCCTGCCAATCATTCCACCTACAGGAGAGCGTGTACGCAGATTTATAGAATTTTCAGGTAAAAATAGGGATGATATAATAGCAGTTCTTCCCCCAAGGTCTGGAAAAGCTACAGTTGAAAAAATTGCAGTAAATTCTGTAATGGCAGGATGTATCCCACAATTTATGCCTGTGATCCAGCATTCAATAAAAGCTGTTTCACATCCTAAATTCAATTTACCTGGAGTAACTGCCACAACTCACCCAGTAGCAGTTTGCACAATTTTAAACGGTCCACTAGCAGGAGAAATTAGTATAAACAGTGGAATTGGATGTTTAGGCCCCGGAAATATTGCAAATGCAACCATTGGAAGGGCAATACGCTTCTGCCTTATAAATATCGGCGGCGCTGTCCCTGGAATTGGAGACCATGCCACTATGGGATCACCTTCAAAATACAGCTACTGCTTCGGCGAGGCTGAAAATGAAAATCCATGGGAACCGTTACATATAGAACGCGGATTTAAGGCTGATGAAAGTACAGTTACATTAATGGGATTAGATTCGCCGCACAACGTGAACGACCACAGAAGTAAAACTGCAGAAGACCTCCTTGACACTATAATCGACACAGCATCTGTTGCTGGATGTAATAACAGCCACGTGCCCGGCGAAATGCTTATTATAATGGGTCCTGAGCATGCTAAAACTATTGCAGATGACGGCTGGAGCAAGGAAGATGTCAAGAAGTACATCCACAAAAATGCACTTGTACCTGTTGAACTCGGAGATAGAGGTGGAAGAAAGCTTGACTCAAAATGGGTTATTGGCAACGAAGTGCAGATAACAAGAAAACCAGAAGATGTTGTTGTAGTTGTCGCTGGAGGGCCTGGAAGGCACACCATGATTGCACATGGGTTTGGAACTTCTTCTGAGTCTGTAACTGAAGTTATAAGGCTTGCAGATGGAACTCCTGCTTCATCAGTGTTTGATTTTAAAAAATAGATAATTAGTTCAATTTTTTGAACTTTAATTAATTAACTTATAAAATATTTAAGACATTTATCCCCCTCCACAGGAGGAACAAACCTATTAAAAATATGTAAATGCCCATGATAATGTTTCCATTTGATATGAAAAATGTATTTGCTTTCCTTAAAATCTTAGCAGCCCTCTGCCTTTCTAAAACATAAAATATCAGCGGGATTTCAACCATCATATTCATTATTAAGCATATAACCAGAAGTAAAGCTATTTGATAGTCAAAAGGAAACCCTGTAAGTCCTACATCCTTAGAAGCCACAAAAAGCAGTGGAATACTGCTGTAATTAGCCATATTCATGAAAAATCCAAATGAAAATACTTTGTAAATGCTGGGTTCTTTTTTAGCTTCTTTGGCCTTATCATGTTTTTGAGGTTTTTTCTTTCTAAAAAGATAAATTCCAAGGAGTAAAAGTATAAAACCAATTCCTGCATCAATACAAGCTGAAACAAAAGTAGAAAAATGAGGTACAAACGTAAGGAGCGCTGCGCCAAAGATTAAGCTTAAAAATGCCCACAAAAAAGCAGCTGAAAAGTTTCCTGCATAATATGAACTTCCTTTTTGTAAAGGTCTGTTTTGAGCACCTAAATAAAGCAGGACTATCGTTAAATTAGTCGGATTTATTGCAGCCCCTAATGAGAATGTGATTATTTCTGCTATGATATGTGGTTCTGACATTCTTTATATCCCCTTAAATTAAGGCAGAATTTATAATTAATCTAAATAATAATTGGTTTTATGGAGATAAAAAGTATTTGGAAAAAAAGTTTTTTTAAAAAAAAGGATATTTTAGTTTATTTTAAAAATAAATGTTTAAATATATTTTACAGACAGTTTTTTGCGTTTAGGAACTCTGAAAAACTTACACTCAGGGTAGCCTGCCATTAAAGCTCCCAAGAAAACTTCACCTTCTTTTAATCCCAGAAATTCTCTTATTGGCTCAAAATCAGCTGCCATTTGAAGGAAGCCAGCCCAGCATGAACCAAGACCAAAAGACGGCAGCAGTAAGTCTAAATAGCTCAGGGCAATAGTTCCATCCATTGGAGTACTTCCCTCGTTAGATTTAGCAGTGGCTATGAATAAATTGGGTGCCCCTCTTAAAATAGGGTCTAGACCACTTTTCCAGACGCTGATTAAAGATTCCATTGGGAGCATCCGGGCAAAGGGAGAATTTTCTTCCACTAATTTTTCCATCCATTTTATGACCAGTCCCGCCAGTTCTTTAACCTTCTGAGGGTCTTCGATAATGATCCACTCAACAGGCTGCTGGTTACCTCCAGAGGGTGCAAACCTTACAACATCCATGATTTCTTCAATGGTCTCGCGGGGAATTACCCTTTTTTTATAGTTCCTGATTGACCTGCGGTTTCTCATGTAGTTTCCCATATCTTCAGGTGAGATTTTAGAGCTTATGTCCTCCATTGGAGGTTCAAGTTCAGGTCCAGAAATATTAATAGCTCCTTCCGGACATATTGCTTCGCATTGACCGCATTCTATGCACATTGTGTCTGCAACAACTTCAGGGTTTGTATCCATTTCCAGATGGCCGATAGTACATGTAGATACACATGTGCCGCAGCTGCTGCATGCACTTCGGTTTAGGTTAAATTCAGGCATGTTTTTATCTCCTTTTGTATTTTTAAATAGTAAAAAGTTTAATAAATTAATTAGAAAATTTCTTCGTGTTCCACATCGTCATTCCAGTAATTATATCTATTACTAAGAAAATGGTTAATAGCTTCAAAGTCTGGAGTTTGTTGTTTACATTCAAGACCTAAAAGTCTAAGAGTTGAAATCATACTAACATTCAACGACATTCTAATATTTTCTTCATTAAATTCCAAAGTAGGAATTATACTAGAATTTTTGCTTTCCTCATTGTCGATAATCATTTCCCATTCATTTTGATACCAAGTTTTTTTGTCAACAAAAGGAATAGGATATTCTCGCATATTTTCTTCTATTCTATATCTTAAAGCAATATTATTTATCGTAAGTAATATATGCCAATCTAACCATCCATCCTCACGTAATTTTTCAATTATAGGAATAAATTCAGGATCTTTTGCTAATCTTTCAACTGTATATTTAATAGGAACAATTGCTCTTTCGTAACGACTTTTAATCATTTCTTTAGATTCCTCTTCACTATATCCAATTCCGGGTCCATCAAACCATTTTAATTCCCCATATGGATGTAATTCAAATGAACGCTGCATTTCAGGAACTTTTTTAGTGGATCTACTTGTTTCATCAAAAATATCTTGAGTTATTGTTTCATTTAATAAATCTGCATATGGTCTTGCAATGAATGTTTTCATCGAAATTTCATTTTTGAAACAATTTTTAATTATTTCATCAAATTTATCTGAGGGTAAAAGGGAAACCTCGTACAGAATGTGACTCACTAAGCCTATGAACTTAATTTGTAAATTTTTTATGTCACCATTATTCTCATAAGGAGGAAACTCAATTTTCCACTTTCTTCCATCATTAGACGGAATAGGTTCAATATGAGGATCGTTTATCTCATCATTTACTGAAATTAAAACATCTATATCTGTTTTTAATAAGCATAAATCAATATTAGCAAGATCTACCATGAAAATTTGCAAAATGGCAATGAATTGTTCAGAAACAATAGTATTTTCATAATTATTTTCCCAACATATTTTCCAGGTTATACCTAGTTCAGACCATGAAACTTCTCTCATATGTCCACAATCTCCAAAAGGCCTACCTTCTAATTGATTTTCAAGTTCTACCCAAAGATCATCGATGTTTCTAATAGGAAACTTCTCTTCAGCTTCGGATGTATATTCTTCAATTAATTTATCAAATCCATAGCACATATTTAACATATTTTCTACAAATACGTTCAAATCTTCTCCAAAGAAATTTTGAGTAGTAAAAGTTAACATAGAACTACAATATAAAGTTTTAAAGAGTTCTTCATGTTTTTCTATGTCATTTGGTTCTTTAGATAAGGTTAGATGAGCTAAAAGAGCTATTCTAAATAATTCCCAAAATCCACACCAAGCACCCTGAACATAATCACATTCTGAGGAAATAAATAAGGATTGAGGAATAAATTTTTTAACATTTTGATTGGAGGAATGATGAGCTATATATGCCGCTGCTAATGCATAATACTTCGCTGCAAATGATAATCCAAGCTCTAAATACCATTGAGATATTAAGATAATTGCCAATAATGATCCATATAATGTTTCCTCAGCAAACCATTTAATTTTCGCTTGATGAAGTTGATTAATCGCTTTAAGTATTTTACCTTCTTTGTAAAAAACCATTGCCCTATCTCTACATTTTTCTGCCGCCTTAAATTCCCCATATCTTTTTGATAACAATATATCTACTTTTTCCGTTAATTCGTCATAATGAGGATCATCACCAATATATTTAGAAAATTCAGTTAATCTATCAGAAAATCTATCTAATGGAAAAAGTGGTGCATCTTTTACTATTTCGACAAGGCGTAACCAATTATTTATTGTTTCACTGAAATCTATTATGTGTGTATTTTCAGATGGATAAAAGGTTATAAAACCCCTTAATTCAAGTAACTGGCATTTGAATCCAATTTCTTTAACTACATTAATTTTATGTTCTATTTTTTCTAAAAGAGAAGTATGCCATTCGTTCAATTCTTCAAGGGTTATCTCTATTAAACCTGCATGAAATGCACTTATGCAATAATTTAAAAGGGCTACAGCACCATCTAATTCATTAAAATCATTTAGTTCAGACAATATACTAAAATATTCACGAATAATATTTTCACGCCCAATAAGCGTTCCAATACCCCTTAAAGATACAATCGAAATTTCATAAATAGAATGTCTCCTCATATTTACGGGAAATTCCTCTTCTTGAAATTTTTCTAAAAGAGATATCCAAAAAGGTATATCTTGTCTAACAGTATGATCATCAAAAGTAGCATAGCGAGCTGCTGTACTAATTTCATAGAAATCCGCATAATTAAACGAAAAATTTTCTGGATTCTTCCATTTTTCAAAGACTTTTGAATACCAATTTCCTTCTTGTTCAATCCTTGGATAAATTTCAAATGGTATATTCAAATATTCACCTGCAATCCAAAAAGTCTCCCTGTCAGAGAGTGATTCGGATATAGAATCTCCACCATGTATTTCCAATTCAATTGAATATTCTTTTCTAGCCCAATCTTGCAATTCGTGTCTTCTTGAAACAGGTATGTCAGATGTACAAAAATATATAATTGTACTTACAATAGAACCTTGAGACATAATTGTATTAATATCATGCTTTATTTTTGTTCTTATATTCTCTTTCTGTAATGAACAAGCAAAAACAATAGTTTCATCTGATGCAAGCCCAATAAAAGTTGAATTAGCAATAGAACTTGAATTTAAATATGTCCTAAACGTTTCAAAATCTCTTCCTTGATCTCCACCAGCAGAAACCGGCCCAGTTGCAGGTAAAATATTGCTACATATTCTAGCTCGTGTTAAATGCCGACAAAGATGCTCAAAATCATGATGAGCGTTATTAACAGAAAGTTGATCAAGTTGAAATCTTATTTGTGCAATTATTTGTGGAATATTTGCCATTTAAAACCACCTCACCCAGAATCCATTTAATAAATAAATATCTAATTTCCAATATCTTAAAAATAAAAAGATAAAATTAGTTTATTTCTAGTTTTAAAATCGCATTTTTATCTATGATTTTAAAATGGAAGTCATCTGCAATTTTAAGTCTTACACTCACATCAAAATTTTCATGACTGTTTGGAAAAGATTCAAGATACAATTTTATATCTTCTTCTGTGGGAATTCTAACATCTATAAATAAATTTTCATTCTCTTTATATTCAAATCCCTTTTCAATATCCAAAATTAAAATAATATTCTCAGGAATATCTTGATTTTTAATAATTAAGTTTCTGTATAAACGTTCTAAGGTCTCTTCACCATTTATTTTCAACTTTTGACGTTTAAATTCATTTTCGAGTAATTTAATATCAAATTTTCTAGGAACTATCATCAAAATAGGATTATAACCCTTATCTTCCATTTCGTCTATACAAATATCAAGGAACTTCTTTATTTTCTCGTTATTACTTTTTCTTATATTATTGACTTTTAAAATGTCCTTAATAATCAATTCGTCTTTTTCTTGCGCAATTATCCTTCCAAAATCCCTTCCATTATCATCATAATAAATAGGGCCATTTATTTCTACAAAAGGATATTTAGAAATCATTACAATTGATCCAAAAGATTCTAGCTTTTTGTCCGTTTGCGCAGGAAAAGTATATTGTTTTAATAATTTAGATATACTCGAATGGAATTTTCTAGATTCTTGAGCGTGTTTTTTAAATTTATCTATTCTTTTTTGCGAAAGAGGTAATTTAATTATTTCCTCATCTTCATTTTTCACTTTATTTTCTATCATTTTAATACCTCAAAATTAAAATTAATAATTAGTAAACAGGCATTTCCATAAATAGTGCTTTTAAATATAGAAAGTGCTAAATTAATGTCGTATCTTATTATTACATAAAAATAAAAAAATAAAAAGTTAGAACCGTTTTCTGTCCAACAGTTCCTGCATCTTACCAGGGTTCCATCCACCAGAAGCGGATTTAGACCTTCCTACCTGCTGAACATATCCGGTTATACGGTCGTACCATTCAACTTCTTTCTGTTCACCGCAGGTCGCACAGTTGTCCTGTAAACCTTTCATTAAAGTTTTACATTTCAGACAGAAGCTCAGTGCGGAGCTGTAAGCCCAAAATCCAATATCTGATTTCCTGGCTATTTTGTCTGTAAGGCTCATGAGTGCATCTGGGTCTGAATAGGACTCTCCCATGAATGCATGGAATATATGTCCTCCAAGGGTCTTGGAGTGGTACTGAGACTCGATTTTAACTTTTTCTGGGAGTAAAATATCTGCATTAACCGGCACGTGGGATGAATTTGTGTAGTATGCAGTTTTTTCGTCCCCTTGAGCAATGATTTTGTCCCTGTATTTTTCCATATCAAGGGTTGCAAACCTGTAAGCTGTGGATTCTGCAGGTGTCTGGAGAACACTCCATCTAAGTCCTGTTTCATCCTTCAACTTGGCAGCTCTCTCATTTATATAGTCAACTACCCTAAGTCCAAACTCGTTGGCACCCTTATCTTCAATTCCTGCACCTAAATAAGATCGGAGCATTTCATTAAGCCCAACAAAACCAAATGACATTGTGGAATTTTCTATTCTATAGTAGGTACCATCTTCATCGTTTGGTCTCTGTGACAGGAATGGGAGTAAATTATAATCATTAAGGCAATTTAAAGCCTGTTCTCTTCTGAGCATCAGTGTCTGCTCTGCAAGATTCAGATAGGAGTCAAGGTATTCAAATATATCACTGTCATCTTTGGAATTATATGCAATCCTCGGAAGGTTCAGTGTAACATATGCAAGGTTTCCTGTCCTGAAACAGTCTTGAGACCAGTCTCCAGTCCAATCATCGTTTAAAGATGTTCTGCATCCCATGTAATTAGCGAGATTTCCCCTGTAATCAGGCAGCATGTTTATGAAGTAAGATGTTCCAAACTTGGCTGAAAGCTCGTGAACACGCCTTATATCTTCATCAAACTCTTCTTTTAAGCATTCTTTCCTTAAAACATATATTGTGTTTGGGAAGAGATGTGGTTTACCTTCTGAATCTCCATCAAGGAGTGTTTCGGTGAATGCCCTCTGTAGTAACCTTGTTTCTTCTTCAAAGTCCCCATATGTTCCTACACGTTTTCCTTTAGGGCCGTAAGCTGGCTCATCTTTTAAGAAATCAGGGACTGTAAATTCAAGGTTGATACTTGTGAATGGAACCTGCGAGCCTCTTGCAGCGTAAGCCATGTTCAGGTTGTATATCAACATCTGAACTGCCTGCTTTACCTTTTCATAAGGTAAGCCTGCTGCAAACGGAGCTACAAACACGTTCCAGAGGCTCATTGATTGACCTCCGCTCATGTTCTGCTGAGCTGCAAGCATTATTTCTCCAGTATGGTTCATAAGTGTTTCAATATGATTTGGAGGGCCTGCAACTGAAGTATGGTCTCCAGTACCATCCACTTTAAGTCCATTTTTTATAAATACCCTTAAATCATGTTGTAAGCAATTTATTGGGCGTCCTGCAAAGAATTCAAGATCGTGTATATGTATGTCCCCGCCCATGTGGGCATCTGCAAGTTCGTTTGGAAGTATGTGTAACAATGCGTACTGCTTGAGTGCTTCATCTGCAACATATTTGTGAACAGTCTCAGGATTATGGATCATATTTGCATTATCCCTGGAGCCGTTCTTTATGAGGTTAGTTATATTGTAGACAGGTATACCAACCCTTGTATACTTTCGCCTTAATGTCTCAAGACCGTGTTCTACAAGTTTGGTGTTTACAATTTCCCTGATCATCGGCGCGGTCAGGTATTCAACATCGAGTTTTTTAAGTTCTTTACACGCATCTGTTGCAATTTCTCCAGCAAGATCTTCTGAAGCATGTGTTTCCACAATAAGTGTTTTTTCAATCTTACTTTTATCAAATGGTTCTATTGTATCCCTGGTAGTCCTGACCTTTAATTGGTTAGCTGCTAAATATTTACCGGCAGCCTTCCCATCAATTTTTTTAAGGGAATCATGAACCAGTATCTTAATTTCTGCAGTAGAGATACCGTTATAGACCGCAGTTGCTACGTCTGTTGCAATCTTTTCTGCAGCCCAAAGTGAAGCTCCCACCATAAGACACGATTTAACTATTTTTTCATAGCTGAATTTTTCGTATATTCCATTGTTTTTCAGGACGCACGTTTTAGCCTGTATAGGCAGTGCCGCCATAGCACGCATGTCCTTCATTCATAGTCCTCCAAACCACATAAACTGAATCCTCCAGAAAATAATTTTAGATTATTTTTTTTATGATTTTTATTTCGTTAATTCTACTTTAAAGTTTAATACGTATTTATAATACCTTAATATGATAATTGCAGTTAGTTTTACTTATAATAATCGTTCAATCATATTAATAACCATTATCCTACTGAAATTCATTCCGTTTAAATAGGACGGAATTGTAGAATTCTAGTTATATATTATTAACCTCTAAGATTAAAACTTTACTATAGTGTTATAAAACCACTGGTTCGTACCAATATACGATTTAATATTAAATGAACATATATAACACGCTGAAAAAAATTTTAATTTTTTACTGCATGTAATTTTGATGTTTAATCAAATATTTAAGTCAGTATACTATTGTATCCCCCCATATTCCAAATATAAAGTGTAAAAACTTTTGAAAACAAAATATTTGGACATTAAATAAATTAAATTAGCATTAACCTAATTTAACATGATTAATCAGCGTATATCTAATTTTTAGGAATGTACTCCTTCATTTTATAACAGTGCTAGCCTCATGTACTCCACTTTCCAATTATAAAAATACATCAAGTGAACTTTGCTTTGATTTATCGCTTTCAAACAACGAATTTATCCCGGATTCAAGAATTTCTATCCTTTGAACAAGGTAAGTGTCAATCGGATACCTTTTAGCCAGTTCCTTTGAAATTTCAAGGTACTTAACAACTGAACCCTTGGATATGCTGAGTATCAAATTTGAGCCGCAGGTACATTCTCCAGAAAGTGGTATTCGTCTATACTTTTTGTTGCACTTAGTACATCTAACTTTCTGTCTGGAAAATGCCCTTGAATTTCCAGCCATGTCAGGTAAAAAGTGAGACTGAAGAACACCCTCTACAACTCCCTTCTGGTCAACAGCCCTTATCTTTTCAGCGATTTTAACCTGTTCTTCCACCTTTTCCTTCATGGTGGGAAGCATCTTGTAAAGACATAGTTTTGGACCGCTGTGGATGCTTGAGGTATTGTGTGAAAACATGAGACCCTGGTACTGGTCCTCTGTACCCAGCCTTCTCTTAACATTATCTATAACCGAAATGACATCGGAAGGTTTAGCAAATCCGAGACTTTTCTCATAGAGTTCCAGCGGAAGTGTGGCCATTGCATCGATATTATGCGATTCATCGTCGATTTCTTCTGGATCTATCCTTGATGAAAGAACCAATGGAGCGTCCATCTTTCCACCCCTGGAACTTGGAAGGAATATCTTTGAGAAGTTTATTAATGCATCTAAAAGCAGCATCACTGCATCCTCATCACTGTCACAGTTTCTTCTTTTTGCAGAATGGAAATATGGGTGTGCATAGCAGCATGCTGCCTTTGTAAATCCAACAACTCTTCCTAAAACACCAGCAGAAGTGTGAGGTGCAAGACCTACGACCAGATGCCCAACCAGGTCTTCTACTTCATTAATATTATAAAATCTATCCAGCTCGTAATAGTTTTCAAGCAGGTCATCTATAAATTTTGAAACCCTTACAAAGTATTCTGCACAATTATCCGAGATTATTATATCCTGAATCTTTATTTCAATGATTTGATCATCACGTTCAAGTGGATCCCCATAACAATCATGAGTATATCCAAGTTCAATCAGCTTTTCTGGAGTTACTCCTACCTCTTGAGGTATGAAATGGGTGATAGGTAGATCAGTAGAATCATGCCTTATTGTAGCATCTTTAAATGCGAATACATCATTTTTAGCCCGGAGTATAGCTTTTTCAAGAGGTTCAGGGTATTTTTCCTCAGATATCATCCCTACTACCCCTTTTATTTCATCCAATCTTCTAACTCCAGCATTTTCATATGCCTTTTTAAGTAAACTGGCTAAATTAATCTTTTTCTTTGCAGCACCCGTTGGTTCTGTTCTCGCGCCGCATACTGGACATTTAGCATGGAATGAACTTACTCCACATTCAGTACACTTACATCTTGAAATGTCAACAAATATACTTCCTTTTTTGGCCGCCTCAATGATGTTACGCCTGCTTCCCCCATTAGTACCTATAGGGAACAGCCCGTGAGGTGCAGGTTTCATTTTTCTTTCCTTTGTTTTTTCAGGCCTTCCAACCCTTGTACCAATATATGTTGGGGCCTTTGCCATTATTTTCACAGGAGATACTTCATTCAGTGCTTCCAAGGTTGTAATATCTTTTTCAGCATCCAAAGGCTCAGCAAGAGTATTGATCAGGGCATTTGCATGGTCATGATCTATTACCACTTTATTGTCCTGAACCTTATGAGGAACACCTATAACTTCTAAAATCCTCTTAGGAGGTTCTATATCCAACATTAAACCATTTTCTACCGAAGAACCATCATAATTTTTATACAACCAGCTTCGGAGCATATTTAAATCAAGACATGAGACATCGTGGTAAAAATAAGTGTATTCTGGATGCAGTGGAACATTGTATTTCCTTGACAGTTCAAATGCCTCTTCTGAACCAATATCATTAATCGTTTCCAGACTTAAATCGGGCCCTGTCTCTTCTGAATACTTTTCAGAATTTTGAACTGTTTTAATCCACCATTCTTCACACCAGGCAGAGGGTAACAGCACATGGTTATTCCTTAAAAATTCACCAAATGCTACAAGTATATCTCCTAAAAAAAGGATTTCTGTTACATCCTTTTTAATCTCCTTAGCTTGTGCTGTGGATTCAACCTTAACTACATCTCCATTCCTTAATTTAACTATTGGACCTTCTATAGTATCACATGGGACAACACACATTCCTTTACCTGGCCTTTCAATTTTCATCTGGGTTCCAACTGCCAGGAACTCCACAATTTCCATGGTTAATGGGCTGATTCCCATTGCAGCCAGCCCGGAATTCCTTGAGCGCCCGTATCTTAATCTAAAGCCACCTTTTGCCATAGGATATGATAAAACAGGCCTTCCACCAATTATATCCCTCATATATTTATCATTTACTTTAGGAGCTCCTTCATCTTCATCATCTGACTTGGCACTTCCTTTTGAAAACTTATCCAACCAGTCCCAGCCGTCTATCTTCAATTTACTAGCGTATTTCATTACTTTTGGAGCTTTCTGTATAACCCCTTCAGCTATCGCAAGGAGAGCTCCGCCCCTAATACTGTTGGTTTCAACACGCTCTAAATCACGGTGGGAAACTTCTATCTGGTCTGTAGCTTCTCCAGTTACTTCTACAGGGATACTTTTGACTGCAAGCCTTACTTCATCAGGGGTTGGTGAATACTGGAGATTAGTAACCTCTGATTCGTAGAGCTCAACTTCTTCCACGTATCTTTCAATTTCCATGTCTGTAGGTTTGTAAACATCAAGCCCTGCGGAAAGTCTTATATACTCCCCAATTAGAACTGCCATTGCTGCTGCGGTTCCTCCAGCACTTCTTATAGGCCCTGCAAAATAAACTGCAAAATACCATGTACTATCAAAGTTCTGTTTAATTTTAACCTTTGCAATTCCCTCCAGAGGTGCAGCAACTACCCCTTCAGTTAAGATAGCAAGGGCAGTACGCAGTGCCTGGTCAGCTTTCAGCTCTTTAACTTCAATTGGGTCTTCCTTACCTTCCTCATCAGGCGTTATTACAATTTCTCTTGCTACCTGAAATGCCACTTCTTCCCTCGATGACCATTCCTTTTCTAATTCTTTAATCCTTTTTGCAACACCTTTTGGGCCAACTAACCCTTCTACTCGCTCTGCTAAATCCTTTGCAAGAGGTATCTCCGGCTCCATTTCCATGTCATGACCTTTAAGCCGTGCCTTTCTAGCTATAGCATACAATTTTTCAGTTTCCTCTTCTAAAGTCTCGAAATAGCCCATATTGCTCCCTTACCATACTAAAAGTATATTTTATATGAAAATTATTCACCACATTTAAATGCAGTATGTAATTACTTAAGATCAACTTCGTTTAATCATAAAAAGTAAAAATGCGATCTTGCTTATTCTTATGGGTTTAAATAGATAATAAAGCTTACTGTAAGGCCCTTATAAATTCCCAAATTGTGTATATCTCCTTTTAAATAGAGATCACATTATGAAAAATTAATAGTCATTGGCACAACAAATCAAAGTAGATAATGCTGACATGATAAGGTTCTGTTAGATTAAAAACGCGTAAAAAGCGGTCACATTCATATCAACATATGTTCTACAGATAACACATTATTATATGTTGTTGGCAATGAAATAGTACTCAAAATGCAACTAAAACAAATATTAAATTTAAATAGATAGTTATTTAACAATTTATTATATTATTAGGGCCATGAATTATAGAATTTTCCTGAAATTTAAAGAGTACATCACCACGAGATACTTCAAAAAATAGAATATTAAATTGATATAATAATAAAAGGTTATTTTATAAAGTTTAGTACTATTTACAATGATAATAGATACAATACTACTGTATAAATCGTCATAATCCTCTGTTAATTTCACAGTACTTTGACTTTTAAATATTACAAAAATAATAAACCAATGAAAATATTCAATTCAATCCACGAATCTGTTATAATATTTTAAGTTAAGATTTAAATAAACTGTTTAATAAGTTATTAATGTCTAAAAAATACTTTTTACTATTTATACCCCTTATTTCTAGGGTTTTTACTAAATCGGGAGGCATATTTAAGTTATTTTCAGTCATTGATTTTATTAAAATCGCCATTTCTATAATCTGTATCTTTTTATCAATTGAACCGTCTTCAATACCTGTTTTAATTGAATTAATTAAAAGTATAAGAATATCCTTTCGAATTTCCATGATTTGCCTCTCATTTTCATCAGAGGAAGCCATTGTTGCAGGAAACATGGCAAATTTTCTGCCGCGCTCAATTACATCTTTCATGACCAGATTATCTACAATTCGAGTTAAATTAAACCTTCCAGAGATAAAATAATTGTAAATATGAAGATAATCCGGATATCTTAATGCAAAATCAAAATAAGCATTTCTATAAGCAAAAATTTTATCAATACCCTTTTCTACAGTTCCCATCTCTTTTTCTATTAGAGATTTCATAATTTCAGCGCCTCTAAGGACAACTGCAAAAAAAAGGCTGTCTTTATTATCAAAGTACAAATAAAGGGTTGCTTTACTCATTCCAACATCCTTAGCAATGTCATTCATTGAAACATCGTCATAGCCTTTGGAAAAGAATAATTTTTCAGCAGTACTGATTATATCTTCCCGCTTCTGTTTTCTTTTCATTTTCTTTCTTTCTAAAGACATCACAATCACTCAGATCATAGATAAAAAGATGTTATTTACTTTATAATTTTAATATAATATATGTTTAGCCAGTAAAAATAATTTGAATAAAACCTAATTGGGTTAACATCAATGTTGATAAATCAAACGCTTTTTAAAAAGAGGAGAATTAAAAAATTCTCCAAATTGGACTTTTTTAATCCAATTGGTGATTTACTATAAAGTTTGGATTAAAAAAAAAACCTAGAATGAGCTAATTACGTCTCCAAGTAATTTTATGGATTTTTCTTTGTCAGGTCCAATTGGGGAACCTGCAACGTACTGGGTTACGCCCATTTCTCCGAGAGCTTCGATTTTTGGTATGAAGTCATCAGGAGTTCCACAAACAGAGAACGCGTTCATTAAATCGTCGGTTACAGCTCCGATTGCTCCTCCGAAGTCTCCTTTACCTAAGAATTCTCCGAATTTAGCACCGGTGTCTGTAGGTAGGCCGTGTCTTTCGAATACTGGTGGTGGTGAACCAGCAGCAATGAAAGCAACAACAATTTTTGCTGCGCCTGTAGCTTTGCCTTTGTCGTCGTCTATGGAACAGCATGTGTATGCTGCTACGTCAACGTCGCTTATACTTTTACCGGCTGCTTCTGCTCCTTCTTTTATGAGAGGAACTGCAGCTTCAAAGTCTTTTGGGTTTGATGCGTTGATTAATGCACCGTCAGATACTTCACCAGCGGTTTTGAGCATCATAGGACCTTGCCTTGTGCACCCATGTAAATTGGGATTTTTTCCTGAACAGCTTTGGTACCGCCTAATTGTGCACCGCTGTCTGTTTTTTTACCAGCCATTAATGTTTCCATCATAGTGATTGCATTTTTAATTGTGCTTACTGGTTTTGTCCATTCAATTCCTAATGCGTCGAAGGTTGCTTTGTCACCAGGACCAATACCTAAGGTTGCTCTTCCGTTGGAGAGTTCATCAAGAGTTGTAATTGCGGAAGCTGTTATTGCTGGGCTTCTTACATATGGGTTGGTTACACCAGGACCCATTTTGATGGTTTCAGTTCCTTCGGCGAGTAATGCCAGGGTTTCGTATACGTTCTTGTTGTTGTAGTGGTCTGTAATCCATGCGTATTCAAAACCTACGTCTTCAGCTAATTTGACTAATTTAACTATTTTGCTTATAGGTTCATTTGGAACAAATTCTATACCAAATTTCATATTATTACCTCCAAATTCTTTGATTTTAGGCCACCGAACATGAGTGTTCGGGCATTCGAAAATCGACGTTATCAAAAACCGTAGGTTTTTGATGTATGAGAAACTCTGTTTCTCTGCCGCGAAATTTATAATTTCGCAGGCGTCAAAAATCATGAATTTTTGACAGATTTTCGAAAGTTCGGAAAATCATTTAGGATTTTCCTCAACCTCCTAAACTTTAGGTAATTATAACCAAGGGTAAATATTTTATAAAACCACTGGTCATAATTTAGGATAAC
Organism: Methanobacterium veterum; assembly: GCF_000745485.1. NCBI lineage: Archaea > Methanobacteriati > Methanobacteriota > Methanobacteria > Methanobacteriales > Methanobacteriaceae > Methanobacterium > Methanobacterium veterum. The sequence goes on along the minus strand of NZ_JQJK01000009.1, from coordinate 390,670 downwards.
TGTCGGTTATTGTTTATAAATGTTTTTGTTTTTTCTTAAGCAATATTAAAAAATCATAATAAATCAAAGGACATTGTTATAGTTATTATTCATTACTATCCGGCGTACCTCTGCTAGAGAACTCGGTGATCTCCACTTAAATGGAATCTATCACAAATCATCCCCTAAAAACATGAAATCACAAATAGGTTATAAAGAGAAGCATACGATCAAAAATAAACATATAGTACTGATTATTATACAAAATAAAACAGTAATAACTCAAATAACTTTTATGTCGATTTATAAAAGGGTATAACAATATTTTATTGAAGCTTTTAAGAAAAATTAGAAGGTTTCTTAAATATTTATATCCATAAATTTATAGGATATATAACATTTAAATTAATTTAAGGATATATTTAATATCAAATTAGAATTAATTTTTATAATATGAATAAAGCTAATCGGTGATTTTATGGCAAAAAGAGATAAAAAGAGCCTTCCACCAAGTGGAGCCGGCCTTGTAAGATATTTCGAAGAAGAAACAAGAGGACCTAAATTAACACCAGAACAGGTTATAATTGGAAGTGCACTACTCGGAGTAATCTGTATAGCACTACGTTTTACAGTATCAACTTAATTAAAAAATTTTAGACTAGAGAGATACACATGGCAATTCACCCTATTGAATACAGGTACGGAACAGAAGAAATGCGAAATGTCTGGGAAGAAGAAAATAAACTTCAAAAAATGCTCGATGTTGAAGCTGCTCTTGCAGAAGCAGAATCCGAATTTGGCTTAGTTCCAAAGGAAGCTTCATCCCAGATACGAGAAAAAGCAAGCACAAAATATGTTACACTGGAAAGAGTAAAAGAGATTGAAAGACAAACCAATCACGATATTGCATCCATTGTAAAAGCTCTTGCAGAAGCCTGCGAAGGAGACGCAGGAGAATATGTTCATTTTGGAGCAACCTCCAATGATATAATCGACACATCACAATCACTTCTTTTTAAAGAATCAATAGAAATTTTAAGGGAAAAACTGGTTAAAGTTACTAAAACCCTTCTTAATCTAGCTGAAGAGCATAAAAATACTGTTTGTATTGGAAGAACCCATGGACAGCATGCACTTCCACTAACCTACGGTATGAAATTTGCATTATGGGCTGATGAGTTCCACAGGCAGATTGAAAGGATGGACGAATGTAAAAACCGTTTATGCGTGGGCATGCTAACTGGTGCAGTTGGTACCATAGCAGCACTTGGCAGTGAAGGTTTAGACGTTCACAAGAAGGTATCTGAAATCTTAGGCCTTAAACCAGTTCTAATCTCAAATCAGATAGTTCAAAGGGACAACCACGCAGAGTTCATCATGGACCTTGCAAACATAGCAAGCACCCTTGACAAAATTGCTGTAGAAATCAGAAGTCTTCAAAGGACTGAAATTAAGGAAGTTGGAGAAAGATTCGACCCTAAAAAACAGGTCGGCAGCAGTACAATGCCCCATAAAAGGAATCCAATTACAGCAGAAAGAATTAATGGAGTATCTAGAGTAATACGCGCTTATGTTACCCCTGCACTTGAAAATAACCCATTATGGCATGAAAGAGATCTTACAAACTCATCCTGTGAGAGAATAATTTTTCCAGAGTCATGTATTCTTACAGATTACATACTCAACTTAACAAATAAGTTACTCAATAACCTGGTCTTCTATCCAGAAAACATTGAAAAAAATCTCAATTGTACCCACGGGTTAATAATGGCAGAAAGATTCATGGCAGAACTTACAAGAAGAGGAATGGGCAGGCAAACTGCCTATGCACTGGCAAGAGACTGTTCAATGGAAGCTTACGAAAAAAATACAGGACTGCTTGATATAGTTTTAACGAATGATGAAATTAAACAGTATTTATCAGAGGCTGAAATTAGAGAAATAATGGATCCTCATACTTACATCGGATCATCTGTTAAAATAGTAGATAATGTCATAGAATCCTCAAAAGAGTGGTTCTAACTTATTCTTTTTTTATTGTTTAGTATATATATTACTTATTTTTAAGATTTAACCTTTCAATTTATTTAGAGACTCATTTTCATATTAACTCACCATTTTAGTTTTTTTAAATTATTTATTTTAATTAAGTACCACAAAACCTGATTTTATCCTTAACTCTACCAATTTTTGAACAAAAAGATTTATTTTAGGATTCAAATAGAAAAAAATATATGTTAATGTCACAAAATATAAACTAAGTATAATTAGAACTTAAAAGGAGTTACAAGAAACTGTCAAAATCTTAAAAAACTGAAAGTTTTTGGGAGTTAGAAAATACATAGTATTTTCTAAAATCCTTTGAATTTGGACGCATTCGCAATCAAAGATTTTGAGGACATCGTAAATTTTTGAATGTTCTGTTTCCTGAACTCCAAAAAGATTTTAAGGAGGTAAAAAAAAATGGTAGATGTAAAAGAAATTAAATCGGTTGAACTAGCGCCTTTCACATTGATGTCATCATCAATACATGCAATTCTAGCATTTATTGCAGCCATAATAACTTTAATCGCATTTGGAATCATAGCAGCCTTAGTCCCTCAAGCTAGTATCTTTGGATCAATTATTACATCCGCAGGAGCCGCTTTAATTATAATATATCCCATAGCAGCATTCTTTACATATTTAGCCATAAGTTTCTTCACTATACTGCTTTACAATGCTTTAGCACCTAGAGTAGGTGGTATAAAACTAGGATTAGAGGGAAATGAAGTAGCAAATGTCCCCGTAGTTTCATTTTCATTAATATTAGCAGTTATAGAAGCAATATGGGCCTTCATTATTGGAGTATTTTTAGCAGCTGCAATTACACCAGTATTTACAGCTTTAAGCAGTTCCATCCCAGTTGTATCACAGGCTATTGCCAACGCCACCAATGCTACAAACATGACCATCCCTACAGGACAGGCTGTAGCAGCAGGAGGAGTATTCTTAGCCATAATCCTCATTATTGGACTGCCAATAATGGCGTTTATATTTGGATTTATTGGTAATGCATTAGCAGCGATATTCTACAACTATATAGCCACAAAAGTTTCTAAAATACAGTTAAACTTTGATGCAGTTACTGGAACATTGAAAAACCTGACTTCTATACCTGTAGTACCAACATCACTGGCTGTAGCAATCGTTTTCACCATATTTGGGCTGATCAGAGGACTTTCAGATCTGGCATCACTCAGTGCAAATGGAAACGTATCTGGAGGAGTTGGAGCACTGATAGCATCCATAGTTGGTTATTTCGTAATGTATTTCATAGGAACCGCACTGATAACAATATTCTACAATGCATTAGCTCCAAGAATTGGTGCAGTTAAACTGGAACTTGAATAAATTAATTCATATTTTTTTTCTATTTCTTTTATTTTGGATAATCATTGTAAATTATCAAAATTTGCATTAAATCCTATTTTTAAGTTTATATAGCTTTCAACAATTTTTTTTTAATTAAATATTAATTGTACAATCCATTATACTATTTTAAAATTAAAGAAAATGTTATATAAACCAGTGCATAATTACAGATTAGAATAACTATAAAAGGAGTTGAGGAAAACTGTCAAAATCAGAGATTTTCGACAGCTATGTTTTCCGAACATTCAAAAATTAAAAATTTTTAGAGGTTGAAGGAAATGCATAACTGACAAACACATTGTGTTTGTCGCATCAAAATCGAAGATTTTGATTGCATTTCCTGAACCCAAAATCAAAGATTTGGAGGTAAATGCATGGTCGACATTAAAGAAATCAAATCAATTGAAATTGTTCCTTACACATTAATGACATCCTCTATTAATGCAGTATGGGCTTTCCTGTATGCCATATTTACATTAATTTTAGGATTAGTACCCTTCGTAATTTCCCCAACTGCAGCTAACTCAACTGCACTATGGTTCTACATTGCTTCTATTGTTTCTTCACCGGTAGGCAGCTTTGTTCTAGGAGTCCTGCAGTCATTTCTATTTGCATTAATTTACAACCTATTAGTCCCCAAACTTGGTGGAATTAAACTTGGACTTGAAGATCTAAGCGAAATAAAATCAATTCCAGTGATGCCGTTTGCACTAATAACTTCTACCATTTCAGCAATTTTTGTACTTATAATTGCCTTAATTGTTATGCCGTTAGTTGCAGCGTACATCCCTGTAGTATCACAAATAGCAAGTTCACTGCCATTAAACGGGACAAATATAACTGCAGAAAGCATATCCTCATTAGGAACATTTGGAGTTATAGGATCTATCTTATCCATTATAATACTGCCAATAACAGCATTTGTAATTGTATTTGTAATAAATGTAATATTAGCTGCATTATACAACTTAGTAGCGCCAAGGGTTGGTGGGATTAAGCTTGAATTTGCAGCAGGTGCAGAAAATATGTACGAGATACTGTCAGTTGCACCAGTACAGCTTGCGTTAATAACTGCAATTATTGCAGCTATATGCGGAATTATTATTGGAATAATCGCAGTCATAATCAGCGCACTATATGGAGTTGCCATCATAGGAGTTATGTTCCTGGCAGGATTTACAATCGGATTCCTGGTAGGTGTATTTATAGCATATGCAATTCTAGCATTGATATATAACTTCTTAAGGCCAAAAATCGGCGGAATCAAGTTAGAACTACAGTAAAATCATTATTTAATTTTTTCTTTATTTTTCTTTTTAATTACTGGATATAACGCTGAATTGAATCTTCATATTAGACATCCTTAAAAACCGCTAATTTATGTGTTGCCAGTTAAAAGTTACCTATAAAACAGATAAAATACTAGATAATTTTGTTTGATTAAATATTAGATACATTTAACTAAATCGTTAAACTGATTCATATAATTATTTTACTGATTAAAACGTGATTTTATGCAAAAACAGATTATAAATTGTAGAAAAATTTCTAAAGGACATGCCCAGGGAGAAGTTATAGTTACAAAAGATTCTATAAGTTTTTTAGGTGGAGTAGACCCAAAAACAGGAGTTATAATTGATTCACAGCATGAATTGTACGGTAAAAAAATAAGTGGAAAAATTCTTGTAATTCCCTCTGGAAAAGGATCCACGGTAGGATCGTATGTTATATTCCAGATGGCAAAAAATAAAACCGCTCCCACTGCCATAATATCATTAAAAGCTGAACCTATTATTGCAACAGGTGCAATAATGGCAGAAATACCCATGGTAGACCAGCCAGATGCAGATATTTTAAATATTTTAAAAGAAGGAGATATTGTTGAAGTTAATGCTGATTCGGGCATTATAAAAATAAACTGAACTATGTTTTGACTTATTAAATCAACATACTTATTTTAAAAGAAGTAAGAATGAATTTAAGGATTCATTCTTTAATAATTTTCATATCCTCTTCTACCTGCAGATTGTACATATTCTCCTATAGCTCCGCCAATAGCAGAAAGAATTCCACATATGAACACTGCAAGTATTGTAAAGAAGATTACAACTAAAACTCCCAGTGCACCTACTGCAAGTCCCACTTGTGCTGCTAAAACTGCTATTACAGCAGCTATTATTCCAATACCAAATAGTGAGAGAATTCCAATTATTAAACCGCCTATAACTCCCGCTAAAGCTCCATTTATTATACCGCTTTCAAATTCATCTTTCATCAAATATACTGCCAAAAAACCGCCGACTATTGGCCCTAAAAAGAATAATGGGAAAAACACAAGGGCAAGAACAATAGTTAAACCAGCAGTCACTACTCCACCTATTCCAACAGCTGTCCATTCAGTCATTTTATCACCTCAATCTTGAGTCAGTATGCATTATGTCCTTAATCCCTAAAATACTTATTTTGCTACAGGGCATCCCCCTAGTTTAATAATGAATTTTAAAAAATAAATCAAAATTATAAGGGCGCAGCTTAATATAACTAATTTAAGTTTTCATTTTCAAAAATATACCCATTTAGCTAATTTCCTACGGTTCCCTACCAATTAATCCCGGTACTGTACCAATTACAAATACCATAATTGCGCTATAACCATGATGACAATTAAATAACTTCCAAAAACAGGGTTTGGCCCTATTATGTCCCAAATTATAAATACCGCTGCAAACCCGGAAAAGCACTTGAAATACCCCATTTATAATATTATCTACATAACATTATATCCTTTATATACAAAACAAGGAAAACTCCAATTATTGGTGTTAATGCATATATTAAACCTCTTAAAATGCCAATATACCACTTATCTCCCGCATACAGCATTAGTGTAGTTAAACCCAATAAAGATGTTTTTCAGTTTAAAATCATTTTATTTCCTTTAAATTAGTTAAAACAAAAAATAAGATACTCTCAGTTAATTAAAGAGAATTTCTAAAAACATGCAGAACCTCAAAAAATCATAGATTTTTTATGCCTGCAAAAACCAGGGGTTTTGCGGCCGAGGAAATAAATTTCCTCCGGCATGTAAAAATCTGCGATTTTTACGGTTGCGAATTGAAAATTCGCAAACATAGAAAAATGCATAGCATGCAAACACTTCGTGTTTGCTGTTACAAAATCGTAGATTTTGTAAACATTTTTCTCCAGCTATGTTCTGCGGCCCAAAAAATCATAGGTTTTTTGACGGTTCTGCGAAATTAAAAATTTCGCGAACCCAGAAAAATCAGAGATTTTTCGACGACCCTTAAAATAGAGATGTGATATAAATTACTATAATAATTAATAATATTAAACAGGTTTAAAGGATGTATTTTTCAATATAAACGTCTGAAATCATTAATTAGAATTATCCGAAAATGAAAAATAAGTATCCCCGAAACGAGGTTAATAGAAATTCTCTGTTATATTTAATATTATTAAGTTACAGGTTTTTCTTTTGATGTTCCTGATTCTTTTATAATGACTCCTATTGTTCCACCAATAGCTCCAACAACTGCCCAGATAACAATTAATAAAATTATTGCATCCAACCCAACTGCTGCTTCTATTATTCCCAATAACGCTTTAAAACCCATAATTGAAAAGATTCCGGCGATTATTGCCCCTATAGTACCCACTAGTGCACCATGAACTGTGCCATTTGTATAGTTTCCACTAACAGAAAAACCTACATATATTGTCGCTAAAAGTACGCCGGCATATTCGCCCCATGATCCCGATATCATTTTAAAGAGCGTTGCCAGTATTATTGCTAAGATTATACCAGTTATTATGGGTGTCGATTTTATTTCAACCATCATTTCACCCATTTTCATTTATCTATGTTTAAATATTAATACATTTCTTATTTATTTTTAAATCTATATCCAAACTTAACAAAATACATGCCATGCGGTTAAACTAGTCCAAAGATATATTTGAAAATATTTAACCCAGTTTTCATGTTTAAATTAACCTTTTAAACCTTTAAAAAAAATTAATCTATAAAAAATAAAAAAAAACAGTTTTCATAACTATTTTAAGATTTTTAAACCGCAGGCTCTCCTTTTATTGAGAAGTACACGCTGATGATGAACCCAATAATTCCGCCAATGGCCCCAATAATACCATAAAGTATTGATTCTAGTGATAAAGCTGTTATTGAACCAGTGGTTACTACAAAAGTTCCAAAAATGACTCCTGTAACAATTAAAGATGCTAGTCCTCCAATGAAACCTATAATTGCACCATAAATTGCACCGTTTATATAATTTCCATTAATACTGTAACCAACATATATTGTTGCTAAAAGATATCCAATAATTTGTCCAGTAGTGCCTCCATTTGATCCAAAAGCTGCCCCAATGGTTAATCCAATGAATCCAAGAAATTCAGATAATACTACCGCTAAAATGAAACCAATAATTACAGTTCTCCAGTTGACCATGTTTTGACTTCCTTAGTTTTTAATCTAGTTAAACTTTATATTTTCTTCTTAAATACTTAAAATATTCTTTAATTAATTAAAAAAATAACCTGAATTTCAATTTTTTATTTGATCACTTAAAATGATAATTCAAAATCAACTTATTTAAGCTATCATAGCTCCAAAAGCTCCTCCAACTGCACCTAAAATTACGTCAGCAATTATTTCAACCAGTAAAAGAACACCGAATGATTCCACTATATAGGGTCCTCCCCCCACAATTAATACAATGATTACAGCAACTATCCCCCCAAGAATTCCAATTAATCCACCGTGAATAGCTCCAAAAATCAAAGATTTTTGTTTTTCAGAAAATCTGCGATTTTCTGAAACCCCATTCATCCAATTATAATTAACCATGTACCCTACAATTATACCTGCGGTTATAACTCCAATATATGAACCAAAACTTCCAATAACCTGGTTTAAAATTGAAGTAAAAATAACTGTAAGAATGAAACCAATAATTACTGCCTTCCAGTTTACCATGTTAATTCCTCTAATAATTCCAGATAAGTGTAATATAAACTGTTATTATATAAAAAGGATAGTTCAATCTGAGAATTTATAAAATTCAAAAAAAGAGAAATAAATAAAGTTTCTAGTTAAACTCTTCTTCCAGTTACTGCAGAACCTATAATACCGCCAATTGCACCTACGATAATGTCAATTATCCATGCAATTATTAGAGCTGCACCTATTACTGATCCTGCTAAACCAAATGAAGAACCAATTAATAATCCGAGTATTAATGCTATTATTCCACCAACAAGGCCTGCTATTGCACCGTGTACTGCTCCTGTTGCTATATCTGTATCAACCATGTATCCCACTACTATACCTGCTATTAACACTGCTATCATTGGACCATAAATGAGAGAAACCATTCCAAAAATTATTGCAAGTACTATGGCTATAACAGCCCCTATGATTACTGCTCTCCAGCTAACTATCACAGTTCTCACCCCCTTTATTATTAATTTATATTATATTTTTATTAACAATCCCTAATATATTTTTCTTTAAGCTATGGCTTTTGGGAAAAGATAAGCTTAAAAAAGTTAATATTTAAAAATAAGAGTAATTAAAATGTTTTAAATGAATTTTTAAAATGTTAAAAAAATTAAAAAATAATTTTAAATTCAGTTCCACCATTGACATTAAGTTCAATTTTTCCATTAAGCTGTTTTACCAATTTATTTACAAGTCTTAAACCAGAAGTTTCTGTATGCTCAAGTTTAAAACTTTCAGGGAGACCCATACCATTGTCAGACACAGTTAACCATGTTTTATCGTTGGAATGGAATTTAATTTGTACTTTCCCTTTAATTTCAGATTTAAATGCATGTTTAAGTGAATTTGTAACAAGTTCATTAATAATAAGGCCACATGGAATTGCAACATCAATATCAAGGGGTATACCTTCAATATCCATCTCAAGATTGATTAAATTAGAATTGGCCCCATAAAAATCAAATAAATAATCTGTAAGATCTCTAATATACTCTGCAAAATCAATCATTGCAAAATCTTCAGACTGGCAAAGCTTTTCATTAATTAATTCAACAGCTTTTGCACGATTTTCAATTTCCTGATTAAATTCACTGGAATTCTTACATCCATTTTGCAGATATTCACTGTCTATTATACTTATAATTGTATGCAGACTATTTTGAATTCTACTTTGAATTTCGTCGAGAAGTATCTTTTTCTCCTCTAAAGATGCCATAATTTCCTCTTCTGCCCGTTTACGTTCATTTATTTCTATTCTAAGTTGTTTATTTGCTTCTTTCAGCCCAAGAGTACGCTTTTCAACCAGTTCCTCTAGATGATCCCTGTGTTTTACCAGTTCTTCTTCTATCTGTTTCCTTTCAATGGCATAAAATATAGAACGTGCCAGTAATTTACCATCAACTTCCCCTTTCATCAAATAATCTTGAGCTCCCTCATGTACTGCGTCCAATGCTGCTTCTTCATCAGCAGCACCGCTCAATATTACAATGGGCAAATGTGGGGCATTTTTATATGCTTCAATAAATGTTTCAATCCCAAATGAGTCAGGTAAATTAAGATCAAGTAATAATACATCAAATTCATCGTTTTTAATAGATTTAAGTCCTTCATCTAAACGTTCTACATGTTTAAACTCAAAACTAAATGAAGGAATTTCCTTAAGCATTTCCTGTATCAACCGGACATCTTTAAAATTATCTTCTATTATCAAAATCCGAGTAAGTTTCATCTTATTAATACACTCCGATGATTTTTAGTTTTAACCCATAACCCAATTACAGTTTAACCTCTTCAGCTTTCTTTAAATAATGTTCAAACAACCGATTTCCCCAATCAATCGCTTCAACATCTTCATCTATTAAATATTTATGAAGATCATATATTCCATCAGTTGAAAACAAGCCCAGTGCAATAAATTTATCTGTTACTGTAAAAGACATTCTTGCATCGTCTATCTTCCATATTTTAAAATCTTTTTCTTCAGTCGCTTTTTTCAAGTTTTCTCTGCCCTTTATTTCGATCCATTTATCCAGTATTTCAGGCGTTACCATAAGCTGAAGGGAACTGCTTTCCAGTAAATCCTCGAACATCTCTATTTTTTGAGGAAGAAGGACTGAAGATATGTAATTAATCTCTTTGGCCTTTGATAAAAGTTCAGCATAAACTGTATGGGGTTTCATAACATCTGTAGGCGTAGACTCGACTACCACCGAGTTTTTTAAACTACCAATAGTTTCAAGTAAATATTCAGGGATAGCCTCTATTTCATGCCTTAAAAATATTTTTTCAAGCTCTCCCAGAGATGTAGAAGCTTTTATGAGACTTATTAAATGAATTGCGACAATTTTACCGGTCTGAGAAAGGGAATAACCTCCCGACTGCTTAAGTATGAAATTTTTTTCATCGAGCTGGTTCATTCCATGTAAAATAGTTGCTGAACTCAAATTTGTTTCGTCTTTAAGGTCGCGTAAACTTTTTAATCCACCATTTAAAGTTATAATAATCCTTGTTCTAACATCAGAAGCTGTGAGAAACTTTAAATCATCCCTTACTTTTCCATAAAGCTTTAAAATCTCTTCAGACATATTTTTCCCCTTCAAATCAAATAATGATTATTATCATTGCTATTTTATGCCAATAGTATGATCTTATCATTTAAGTTATATTTTAATTATTTAAAATAATGAATTACTCATTATCTAAAGATAAGAAATCAATCAAATACATCAAGTTGATAAAGAACAATTTGTTTTTTTTAGTTATTATTTTTTATCATATGAGATTCGTAACTCCATACATCAAAGAAGCAGTGTTCTCAATCAGTATTAGTAACCTTAAAGCTACAAAATTAGATTGGTTTATTATAAAACCTTTTAATTTGTAATTAAAAGCTATAATTCATTATTTAGACTTTTATACTAATAAAATTGGTTTATTACTAAATTAAATATGTTTAAATGATTTAAAATTATATTTAAACTAAAAAATAGCAAAATCTTTAGTTTTTATGAAAATAAAAGCATTGATAAATTTAAACATGCAAATTAAAATGAAATTGTGGGTTTTATCCCCCTTTATTCATTTTATCAAGCTCTTTTAACCCGTGCTTATATTCTCTTTCTCCCATTTCCTTATTGTCAAATAGAGATTTCAATTCCGAGGCAATACTTTCACGGGTAACTTTTTCTTTCCTATCCATAATGTTAGTAACTGCCATTCTAAGCTGAGGATATTCATCAGTGATATCTAGAAGACTGGATGCTCTCTGTGTTTCTGGATTATCCTTAAGCTGAACACTGACAACTTCTAAATTAGCCGCTTTAGCATTTATACTCGATGGTGCAACAGCTTTAACCGTGATTCGAGAGATGTTATCATTAATAGATTTTCTAAAAGTTTCAAAGTCAACTGAATAACTATCTTCCAAATTTGTCATGGATTTATTAACAACATGATTTAAACTGTCAATAAAACTGTAGACCCTTCCTCCCCTTTCACCATAAATAGTGCCGTTTTCAGGATAATAAGAAGTTATAAGCCCACAAATCCATTTAACCTGAGTATCATGGTCTGTTATTATTATATAAAACTCATTTATCTCTTTCTTTTTGACCTCTCTTTTTTTAATATCCCCCACATAAATCTCACCGGAAATTTCTTCTTGAGGCACTAATTCATTTAAATATTTAACAGCATAATTTTCAGTCCTTTCTTTACCACTTTTTTTTATCCCCAAATCCAGCATATAATCACCAACCGATCCGTACTGTAGTATTATTTGTTAATGATTCTATATTACTATTTTTGATAATTGATACTACCCTGATTTTGATAGAAAAAAATAAAAGTTATAACAACATTACGCCGTATTCTTTCCTTAACCGTTTACATTCAAAAATAGCATCTTCCTTTAGCAAAAAAGAACCAAATTTACGCTGTTTTTTGTTAATACTAAATGCAATAGCCCATCTTCCAGATTTATGCCTGCTAACTCCAGGATAATCTCTTATAATAATTGGAGCATCGGTTACTTCCCTGTAACTAAAATTATATCTGCTAAGTCTGCATAATCCTTTAACATTTCTTAACGATTCTGATTTAATTACTGTGCCATGCTTTTGTAATCTGCGCTGTATAGTCGAGGCATGAGTATCATACAGTTTTGCTATTTCATTCAATGTCAAAAGTAGATCCCAATACAAAAATGTTAAATAAGAATTATCTGGAAGATCTGGCCTATACTTTGGATTATCTTTGCCTTTATTGGAAGAATCATATTCTTCCACATCGTATATTTTACGTAACCTTTTACATTCTTGAACTGCGTCTTCCTTTAGTAAAAAAGAGCCAAATTTATGCTTTTCTTTATTTATATTAAATGCAACTCGCCATCGATTATTTCTTTTATCAAAATTTACTCCAGGATAATCTCCAATGGTTATTTTATCATCTGTAACCCATTTATGCATCGAATTGTACCGGCTCAATCTGCAAAGGCCTTTAGTATTCTGCAATGGTTTATTTTTAGGGACAGACCCATAATTTTTAAGCCTGTGGTTAATATGTTCTTTGGAAGTATTGTACAATTTTGCTATATCTCCAGAGGTTAAAAGTAAATCAGCGTATAAAAAATTAATATAAGAAGCATCAGGGACATCATGCCTATATCTTGGGTTATTTTTACCATTTACAATTCCACTATTTCTGACGGTTTTGCCCATCTTTTTAGCTGTTTCTGGGTTTTTCATGGGATTATTTCTAGTTAAAAGTAGAGATTTGTGTTTTTTCATTGAAGGAGTATGTCTTACCCCTCCACCACCAATTAATATATTATAGCCGTATTTTTGATCAGTACTTTTATATCTGGCAATATATTCCATTTCGAGCTTATCTAATGCTTTTTTTGATGTGGCGTAGTTTAAAACTTGAAAATTAAAAACATTTCCATATTTATTAAAACTGCTTTGTAAATGGCGGCTGTGATGTGTATTCATTCTCAATTTTTTAAGGTGATCTTTCCATCTTTTATCTGGTTTCCCGGTAGTTTGGCCAATATACACTTTATTCGTTTTATAATTTACGATTTTATAAATATGCCCGTATACCATAAGTATACCCCTAAATAAGAGACGCAATAAATTTATTTCTAGATAATGGAAGGGCGAATTTCTCTAAAATAATATTAAATGCATTAAATAGAGGTGCTGTACCGCCCTTCTATTTATTATTAATTTTTGGAGATATCATACTTTATGGTACTAAAAAATATTGACTAAATGCAGTTGCTTCTTTGTTTTATAGCTAAAGCCATTTATTTCTATAATAAATCAAAAATTGTTTATATTTTATTAGGAAAGTAGTATTTATGAGTATTTTTTCATTAAGCTTTTTAATATTAGGAATAATTTTTATAATTTTACCTAGCTTTGCTCTTCTTGAATATAAAAGAAAATTTCCAGAAAGAAAGTTAGAAAATAAATCAGCATTTTTGATGTATCCTGTAGGAATTCTTTATATATTGGGCTCTATTACAGGTTATATTTGGATAATATTTCCATTAACAATGATTGCACTTCTTATATCCCTTCGTTTGGATATATATTATCATAAAAAGAAATATTCTTCCTCTGATTCAGATATTTAAAAAGAATATTCTTGAAAGATATGAAAAAGCTTTTAATATTAGTATTTGGCTTAATAAAATAGCTAATATTAGTTTTATTTTTCTTAATTTTAATTATATTTCTATTGTTATTTACGCAATTATATCTTTAAAATAATTCGCTAAGCGGTATTTCCAGCCCTTAGACGGAGTCTTTTCACTGGGAGGGTGCGGGACTATTTTGTTAAATACGAGATATTGCGAAGTTTTAAAAAATTTTTTATTTTTTCAAAACTTGGGAGCTTGCGACCGGACGTAATATCTCATGTATTTAACGAATAGGGTGGATCATATATACTCCCCGAATTCCAGACGCTCTTATTTGGTTTCATAGAAAAAGGAATAATTTAATAATATTGTTAGTAAATTAACATTATGCGTAAATTTAATCCAGTAATCAGCATAATTAGTGGAATTATCGTTACAATTACGATGGCATATGTTGGGTTTTTAATAATAGATACACCTAACTTTGGAATATTAGACATAATTTTATTATGTTTTTCTTTAGTTATTGGAGGATTTATATCCACTTATTTTACTGAAAAGAGACGTATTGTATATGGAGTTTGTGAAGGGCTGATTCTTTCAATAATGTGTGCTACATATGTAGTGGGAACTGGTAAAGGACTCAGCTATATAAACTATATAGCTGCTTACATTAATGTAGCCCTTGGATTTGTTTCTGCCACATATATAGGGTCCATTCTAGGCCGAAAAAATAGGTACATGTATTAATTTTTCTTAGCAATTTAAATTTTAATAAAAAGAAAAATTGAACTTTACAGAACCAATAAAAAAAGATTTCATAAAGAAGAAGCCATCAATAGAATTCATTTGATTGGTGCCTTTTATTGGATTCTTTGAGCACATTCAGTAGAACTAACGTCTTTTTTTATCAGGTTGAAATACTGCAAAGCTCTCCCAAGGAACTAATCACTTCTATTTCTTTAAAGGCCTAATCTCCCGCTAGGGCATACTATTCTAGGACTATATTCTGGATCCAACTAAGGGATTCTATAAAAGGTCACTCATCTTTGCTACTTTAGACTTGAATTTATTGCTTTTATTTTAAAAATAGAGGTTTTATGGTGCTTTAATAAGGCGCTATAATGCATTTTCTAATAAAAATAGGAGTTTATAATATTCGTATTTAGAACATTTTATCACTCCTGCTTTATATTATTTATAACAGAATATACTTTTCTCAACTTTTTATTATCTTGTAACTTCTCTAATAATTGGGAATATCTCTCAAGATTTTTTTCATTCTCTTTGATATTTTGGAGATAGAAATTATATTCATTTACGTTCTTAAATTCAATTAAATGATTAAAATAGAAAATTAAAATACTATCAGCTATACTTTTTGACAAATTCCTATCTTCTTGAGATATAATGCCTGTTTTACCTTCATGAACTAATTTGTTTCTTTGGTTGTACAAATATCTGATTCTTTTCTCTAAGAATTTTTCAATTGAAAATTTAAGATGAGTGCTCAATATTTTTTTCATTATTCTTATTATACTATCATCATTTTTCTTTCCTACAATTTGTTTAATCACATATTCTGAAATTATCCAAAATTTCAAAAAAGAATAATCTAAATCCTCTTCAAGGCATGCGGAGTAATATTGTGAAAGAGATTTCTTTAAGATGAAAAATAATCTATTTTTATCTTTTTTAGATTGTTGACATTTTTCTATTATCCTATAAACTGATTTATATGTAGGTAAATTTCGACAAATATCTAAATCTTTGCTTTCATTTAATTGTTCAATAGTATTTTTTAATTTAACGTCTAAATCAACTCTTAAATGAAAATCATCAGGATTTATTAGCTCTTTTCCGTTTCTTAAAACAATATGATATTTTGGTTCAATTTCAAAAATACTATAATTAGCATTTCCATATGAATATGGTCTTGTAAAAAAATTTTTTATAAAAGCCAAAGATCCTAAGAAAAAATCAATTATAAAATTAGCTTCATCATATGCAAAGATGTAGTCTCTAGCTTCAATTTCTAATTTTAAAGTTTCTCCATTTGAATAATTAATAAATTTATTAATTAAGTCTTTTAACGTGTTTTCGGTATTGGAATCGTCAATATTATAATCAATTGAATCTAATCTTTTTAAATTAAATAATTTTAGGATATACTCAAAAAATTGTTTTTCTTTTCCCTTACGTTCAGTATAATGTAAATTACCAATCGAAGGATATTTTTCAATATTTATGAAAAAAATAAAAATGTAGTTATCCATTTTATTTTTTCTAAGCTCATCAATTTCTTTATCTAAAAATTCTAGTAGTTTCATTGTAAGCAAATCATCTTCAACACTTTTAAGATCAGAAAATAGCTTCTTTAATTTTTTGTAATCAGTAACTGATTCCAAAGAAGCATTCATTCTGTTTAATTGTTGTTCAATATTTGTTTTTTCTAGTAAATAGCTGAAAATAAGATCTTTATGTTCTTTATAATAACGAGATTTACTTGCAATGATATTACCATCATTTACATACTTAGTAATATTTTTAATTAATTTATTTAGTTCTTTTGAATGTTGATATTCAAATTTTTTATATATCTCCTCTTTTGAATTAATATTTGAAATATGCAATATAGCCCCTTTAAAATTAAAATTATTATTATCTATCATTTTTTGGGCTTTTTTTTGCTTTAATTCATTAATTCTCTTAAATTCTTTACTTTCTTCATTATCGGGCAATTTAATATGCATAATACAAAAATCATCTTCAAAAACTTCTTCATTGCACCCCTCATATTTACATTTCATTTCGATCACACATCAATTATAGATTAATTAAAAAAAGATAAAAATTTAGCTTTCTTGAGTAATTTTCACTGTCCATGAACCGTCAGCTTCTACATTTAAAAGATAATCCCCTTCAGGCACATTAAATGCTTGTGAACCATTGTAAGCGCCGATTTCATTTACCACGTATTCTTGAACATTTCCATTAGTGTCCATCAAATGTACAATGAAATTAGAATTTCCATTATGTGTCATTTCGAACCTAGTTAATCCACCATTCAAATGGAAAGTTTTAGTAGCTTCCTGCCCTTTACCAGATAAAACAATTGGCTGACTTGTAGTATCTGCAGATTGTGTATTATTAGACACTGTTGTCATAGTTGACTGCGAATATGTCGATGCTGTATCTGAAGATGACATTCCACTTATTCCCAAAGCAATTAATCCTACTATTACAAATAGACAACAAAAACCAATTAAACCTATTCCATATTTCGAATTACTACTTTGATTATCCCACCAATCTTTTATTCCTTCTTGAGTACTTTCAGTGTTGGTTAATGATGTTCCACAATTTTCACAGAATTTTGCAGCATTTTTATTTTTATTCCCACAATTTTGACATACTTTTGCCATTTTATCCCCTTCACATTAAATACCGTTTTATTCAATGTAATAATAATATTTACTATTATAACTAAATAGAAATCGTTATATTGTGTATTATCAAATAAAAAAAACATCGTTAATCTATAATCAAACTAAAGATCATAATAAACAGACTAGTTGAACTGTAGATAATAAAAAATCCAAGCTTTAATAGTTTCTAATCATTTTTCCACTTTTTACTTGAAATATTAGATTGACCCCTTCCAGAAACATGAAAAGTTTCACCTTTTAAACTTGCCAGCAAAAATCTAAGTTCAGCTTCTTGAATTGCTTCCATAAGGTGCATATATTTGGTTTCAGGTGAGATTACTCTGTTAAGTCTGAAACCACTTTTATCAATCATTACTCAAATTATTAGAATTATTTTATAAGCTCCTTGAGCTAGAGCACTTGAAAACTAATTTTTATGAATTCATAAAGCTTAAAATAGTTGGGGGTGACCGGAATCTTAAATGATCCCAATCGTTAGTGCCTTTTACGTTTTTAAAATAGAATATAGTTGAAAAAGGATGTGAAATTCCTTTTCGTTTAATTTAAAACAAATAATAACTTTTTTCCATGTGAAAAGTACTAAATTTAATTATAAGGAAAATAGTAGCCGTATTTTACTTGAATAAAAATAAAAGAATTATTTTTCTTGTTTTTTTATACAATCACGCGCAATCAAAATCAATTTAGTGAGCTCCATCCCTATAGCTCCTTTTTTCATCATTCCAAAATCTTTAAAAGCTTCATTTTCAAGAAATTCTGCAGCTTCTTTGGTTACCATACCCCGAACCATAATTCTTTCTGCTTCTGACCATTTCTTCTCTAATTGTTTAATTTCCTCTGATTCTCGCGACATTATAAAATATGTTTTTGAATATGTACTTATTTTTTTCTTCAAAGCAGTAAGTAACTATTTATATGTTTACTTATTACTATATAGCAACAAGGCAATAAGTTAAAAATAGGTAGTTTAAAGTATATTTTGAAAAGGTGTTTGGAATGAGTAAAGCTAAAAATAACGATTTAAAGCATGAAATGAAGAGTATCAAAAACGAATTGGCCGCTACACTCATAGAAAATATGATAAAAACAAAAAGAACCGTTACAAAATCAGATGAAATCGAAAAACTGCAGAATACATCTCTTGATGTTCTCCTTTTAATTGATGAATTTAAAAACAGGTTTGAAAAACTCGGCCAAATAGCAAATGAAATCGCTGCAAAAGAGGGCCGAACCATTGTAACCTACGAAGATGCCGAAAAAGCCCTTAAGCAAATGCGAACAGAAAAATAAAAAATTGATCCCAAATTGATTGATAGCTACTCCATAATCCTTAAAATACCACAAAACCCCCACAAATAGCTTTATTTCTGTACATTCTTTCAGAATATAATTGTATCCAAAATTTTAATTTCAATGAGCACCATAATATGATTTGTTTTACTCGGATTTGGAAGACAATTATATGTAAAAAATGGGGCAAAAAATGACAGAATATTCTCTTATCCATAACGGGACTTTAATTAACGGCACTGGAGATGAACCTCTCCTTAATGCAGCTATTTTAATTAAAGATAACGAAATTGTTGAAGTTGGTGAGGAAAACTTAATTACCCTGCCTGATGAGGAAATCAAAAGGGTTGATGCCGGCGGGATGTTCATTTTGCCGGGATTCATAGATACCCATATGCACTTAATGGCAAACGGGTTTAAAGATAAAGATACGCTCTATGATCCCCTTTCACTCTATTTTTATAAAGGCGCGGAAAACTGCAGGAAAACAATTGAAGCAGGCGTAACTACTGTAAGAGATGCAGGCCTTGCAGATCTAGGCGTTAAGATGGCAGTTGAACAGGGATTAATACTAGGCCCCCGGATACTGATCTGTGTAATGCCCCTTTCTATAACTGGCGGACATTTTGATTTCTGGCGTGCTTCAGGTTTTGACATCAAGATTTCTTACCCCGGTCTCCCCGAACATATTTGTGATGGTGTGGAGGAAGTACGTAAAAGAGTTAGAGAAATAATCCGCTGCAAAGCAGATTTTATTAAAGTAATGGTCACAGGCGGAGTTATGAGCGCCAATGACGGCCCAGAACATACACAGTTTACAGTGGAAGAATTGAAAGTTATGGTGGAAGAAGGGAAAAATCATGGCGGAATAAAAGTAATGGCACATGGACATGGGGCTGAAGGGATTAAAAATGCTCTTAAAGCGGGTGCTCATTCAATAGAACACGGGAGTTACTTAGATGATGAAGCAATTCAAATGATGATAGATAAGGGCACATACCTTGTGCCGACATTTGTAGTTATGCACCATAACAAAAAACTTGCCGAAGCAGGTGCGTTACCCGAATGGGGAATAGAACAAGCCATTGAAATTGTTGATATACATAAAAAAAATATAAAGAAAGCTTATGAAGCTGGTGTTCGCATTGCAATGGGTACTGACTGTGGTGTTGTATCCCATGGGATTAATCTGGAAGAATTAGGCTTTTTATGTGATATGGGGATGAGTGCAGAAGAAGCCATAGTAGCAGGGACTAAAACTGCCGCAGAATGCATTGGATACGATGACAAAATTGGTACAATCGAGGAAGGTAAATTAGCAGACGTTATAATCTGTAAAAAAGACCCTATTGCACATATAAGGGCTCTTGGAAATCCAGATAACATAATACTGGTAATGAAAGATGGGAAAATTGTAAAAGACCTCAGAAATTAATATTTAATGTATATTTTAAAATGTCTTAATTATTTCACTATATTATTTATACAATTATATTTTTAGATGCTTTATTAAACTGATTTTGATAAAGTAACCATTTTAAAGATAATATTTCATATTATACTTTCCAAGATCTCTAAGTTAAATTTTATAAATATAATATATCTTCATATTATACGTCCAATTAAATTATCCCCTTTTAGACATATTCTTTTTGAAAGTAATGGCTGTTTAAATTAACAAGCCTATTTCTAAATTTATGCTCATTATGAAATTTAACTGGTTAATTATGAAAATTAGAAACATTTATAAATGTAAAATCCAAATTTAATTACTTAAATTCATAATTAAGATAAAATTTATAAGATAAAAATCATGCATATGAAAATTTATTTAAAAGGGAGATCTTAATTAAAAAACTAGATAACACTTGTTAATTTTACTGGAGAAAAAAAATGAAATGGTGGTTAATTGCACTGGCTATTTTAGCCCTCATTATAGGTTACTCTTACGTTACAGTTTCAAACGGCCCTATTGAGCCTTTAGGAAGACTTTCATTCGTTAAATTATCTAACCCTGACTTTTATCCAGGACACCCCCACTCTGAGCTTTTTGCACAGCAGGTTAATAAAACCGGTTCTAAAGTAGGTTTAATTGTACACATGTATGGAGGTTCCAATTATCGTAGTTACCAGGAAGGGGATATTTACATAATTGAAGTAGCATATATTGACACTAAAGGTGCGGGTTCAGTAAGTTTAAATCATATTGACTTTTTAGACTCGCTTAAAGTAGCTTTATTTGGTGTTCCAGACGGCAGATATAAGTACATGTCTGACGGTCATGTTTACAGCACTTATGACGAGATGATGGCCCATGTCAACGAACTTGCCGAAGAACACGGCCAGGAAGGGCCAATTCCAATGGCTTATCATGGAAATGCCAGAATTGGTAACCCTGTTCTAGAACCCGGAGATGGATTCCCATTATACTTCCAGATACTGACAAAAACATACGGAATAATCCCTGCCTATGTCTACATGATTTCAGGAATGCTCGACCCATACTTCAACAACCCATATAGAAACTTTGAACTAGGACACGCTTCTCAGTTACAATACTACTACAATCACGGTTTACTCAACGAAAACTATACTGAAGTCAATTCAAGCACCAAATCATATTACCACAACCTGTATCAAAGTAACCTTGCAAAAGAGTATGAATAAATCAAATAAGGTTTAAATTGTTATTTAAATCAAGTTTTAGGGAAGCAACACCCTAATTCATCTATTTTTTATTTTTAATTTAAAAAAAATTAAAATTCCTCTTTTTTAAATGAATCCGCAGGATATTCTACAAAACCGTTATAATACTAAATCTACATATTATATTATACTAATTCATGACATCTGTGGAGGAGTTAAAATTAATCATGATGATTCTAACCATGAACATATGCATCATGAAAAACATGGTGAAAAGGGTAAGTGCATTGTTTGTGGCCAGCAAATGGAAGAAGAACACCGCGTACATGGTGAACATGTTCATACCGGTATGCTCAAAGATTTAAAAAGAAGATTCTGGATATCATTAATTTTAACTGTACCCATACTCATTTTATCCCCTACAATTCAGGAATTAATTGGACTTGGAGCATCAATTAGATTTCCAGGAGATTCATATATCTTATTTATTTTATCTTCCATTGTTTATTTTTATGGCGGCTATCCATTTTTTTAAGGGTTTTACAATCAATTAAAACTACGAGTTCCTGGAATGGATACGTTAATTTCCGTTGCAATTACCAGTGCTTATTTATACAGCAGTGCAGTAGTTTTCGGCCTCATGGGCGAAGTATTTTTCTGGGAACTTGCAACATTAATTGACATTATGCTTATAGGCCACTGGTTGGAAATGAGATCTGTGATGGGCGCTTCCAGAGCTCTTGAAAAACTGGTTAAGCTCATGCCATCAAGTGCCCATAAACTAATGGATGATGGAAGTACCATGGATATTCCATTGGATGAATTAGTGGTTGGAGATCATGTGCTTGTTAAACCCGGCGAAAAAGTCCCTGTAGACGGTGAAATTATTAAAGGAAACACTTCTGTTGATGAATCCATGCTTACAGGTGAATCACAGCCGGTTTTTAAAGATATTAATGCTGAAGTGATTGGTGGATCAGTTAATGGAGATGGATCCATTACAGTTGAAATTAAAAAAACAGGAAAAGATTCATTTTTATCACAGGTTATAAACCTTGTTAAAGAAGCTCAAGAAAGTAAATCACGTACACAAAATATAGCGGACCGTTTTGCAACAGGACTTACCGTAATTGCCCTTAGCGGTGGATTTTTAACATTTTTAGTCTGGTTTATCTTTACTTCATTCGGCTCTGAGTTTGCACTGGAGAGGGCTGTAACTGTAATGGTAATTACATGTCCTCATGCACTTGGACTAGCAGTTCCACTCGTTGTTGCTGTTTCAACAGCTTTATCTGCACAAAATGGACTTTTAATAAGAAATCGCGCATCTTTTGAAAAATCAAGAGATATAAATGCCATAATATTTGATAAAACAGGTACACTTACACGTGGGAAATTCGGCGTGACTGACATCCTTCCTTTGGGTGAATACAGTGAAAATGAGATTTTAAAATACGCAGCTTCACTTGAATCATATTCTGAGCACCCTATTGCAAAAGGAATTGTAGAATCTGCAAAGGAAACTTTTAATGTTGAAGATTTTAAAGCAATTCCTGGAAAAGGAGTTCAGGGAATCATTGCTGGGAAAAAAGTGGAAGTGGTTAGTCCAGGATACTTAAAAGAAAAGAACATCTCTATTTCAAATGAAAATTTGAATGAACTCTTTTTGCAGGGAAAAACTATTATTTTTGTAATTATGGAGGGCAAGCTTAAAGGAGCAATTGCACTTGCAGATATTATAAGAGAAGAGTCCAAAGAAGCCGTACAAAAACTCAAGGATATGGGTATTCAATGTATAATGATTACAGGAGATAGAAAAGAGGTTGCAGAGTGGGTAGCAAAGGAAATTAGCCTTGATAAATATTATGCAGAGGTTTTACCCCAGGAAAAAGCCCAAAGAGTTCGAAAAATCCAATCTGAAGGATTAATTGTTGCTATGACTGGGGATGGTATTAACGACGCTCCTGCACTTGCACAGGCAGATGTGGGAATTGCAATTGGTGCAGGGACTGATGTTGCTATTGAAGCAGGTGATGTTGTTTTGGTAAGGAGTAATCCTCTTGATGTTGTTTATGTAGTTAAGCTTGCAAAATCTACATATCGCAAAATGATCGAAAATCTACTATGGGGAACTGGATACAATGTTTTTGCAATTCCAATCGCTGCAGGCATTCTTTTTGCATATGGAATTATATTAACCCCTGCAGCAGGGGCCATATTAATGTCAGTAAGTACCATAATTGTAGCTTTTAACTCAAGATTCTTGAAAATAGAGAAGTAAATTGAAAAATTTTGGGACATATAAAAGTTGAATGTGATTCTATGGATAGAAACACCGCAATTGTGTTAATAGTGCTAATTATTGCCATAGTAATCATAGTAGCCATCTTTGCATGGATATGGATGTACACACCTTATATGGGAGGCCATCACGGTTACTATGGCAACAATACAGGTCATGGTATGATGCATGGATACTGATTTTTCACGTGCAGAATAACTAATAAACTTTATGTAATAAATTTTATAAATTTAATATTACATAATGAGTAATGATGTAGATGAAATCTCAAATTAGAATTTCAAACCATATAAATGAGGTGATAATATGGCAAAAGTCCCAAAAAATGAAGAAACAATGATAAAGTGCATCTGTAATGCATGCCCCACATATAATGAATGCATGCAGAGCGGAAAATTAGGAGTATTTTGCTCCGCAGGTGATGAAATAAGATGTTTTGAAAATGAACAAGGGTGTAACTGCCAGGACTGTACAGTTTCATCAGATTTTGATTTCTCAACTGTTTACCACTGCAAAGATGGATCAGCCGACAGGCAAATGGAATCCAGATCAAGATAACTTACCTAATTTATTTTTTTATTTGAAAATAAACTGCGGATCTATTTTAAAAATTATTGATATTATAATGTAAAAACGTGATTTAAATGAAAATTAAAGGTATTGTAGTTTCAGGAACAAAAAAAGGCGCATATTTTATGTCGCAATCAATTTACAGGGATCAATTTGAAGATAAACTTCATTTCAGGCCATTCGTTGGTACTTTAAATGTTCATGTTGAAGATAATGATTCACAAAAGGTTGAAAAACTTTTAGAAAGTGATATTCCCGAAATAAAAGGTGAAAAAACTTTTGGTGATGTTAAATTTAAAAAAGCAACTCTAAATGATGAAGTTGAAGGAGCAGTAATTTTTCCAGAAAAAACTCATCATTCAAAAGATGTTGTTGAGTTTATAGCTCCCCAAAATCTTAAAGAAAGGTTCCATATTAGCGATGGAAGTTCCGTAACTATAAATATTCCAGATTAAGTTCTAAAAAATTGGTTATATCCTGCTAATTTCAGCATGCTCCCCTTAGCTAACATAATACTTGCCATATTTACAGCATCGAGATTTTGAATTCCTTTTTCAATAAGGGGGAGTTCAATATTGCCCGTTGCATCTGAAACATTTTGATACTGCCCTCGCCCTACAAGATTATCTTCATATATAGCAAAAAAAGCTAAAAACAATACAAATAATGCCATAATAATTCCAACAATGGCTAATTTTACAATCTTCCTCATGCGTTTCACCCGGAACATGACATAATGAATTTTATTATTCTATTATAGGCCATTATTACTTATAACTGCTTGCCAGAATTGCATGAACCCATATTTGTTATTATAGTGAATGACCAAATATTTTTGACTAAATTTTATAAGAAATTTTGTTAATATGCCCATGGTTTAAATATATATTTAAATTCTAAAATTGAGCGTTTAAAAAGTTACATCATTCACTATAATTAAACCTCTAGTTTTTAAAATCAGTTTAAGTAAGGTTATATTTCTTCAAAAAAAGAATTGGAGTTAAAATTAAGACTTGCTAATAATTTTTGACTCAATTTTATCCACAATTTTTGATATTCTAACTGAAATCTCTGATTCAGGCTCTTTAATTACAACAGGAGTCCCAATATCCGAAGCAGACGCTGTTTCCACATCCAAAGGCAGTCTCCCCAGGAAAGGAATGTCCATTTCTTCAGCCAGTTTAGCACCCGTACCTTTACCAAATATTAAAATTTCATTTTCACAGTGGGGGCAGATGAAACCAGACATATTCTCAATAACTCCAATAATTGGAATATTTAGATTTTTAACTAAATTAACACCCTTGGTTACATCTTCCTGAACTACAGATTGAGGTGTGGTAACTAAAACGACTCCATCTAATGGAACAGTCTGTAAAACAGTTAAAGGCTCATCTCCAGTGCCTGGAGGATTATCAATAATTAAAACATCTAAATCACCCCAGTTAACTTCTGCAAAAAATTGTTTTATTGCCCCTGTTTTTGCAGGACCTCTCCATATAACCGGAGTATCCTGTGAAGATAAAAAAAATCCTACAGACATGACCTTTATCCCTTCTTCGGTTTCAACAGGTGTTATACCCTCTTCACTGTAACCTAAATTTTTTCCTTCTACTCCCAACATCTTTGGAACATTTGGCCCATGTACATCTGCGTCCATAATACCTGTTTTATATCCTTTCTTGGCAAAGGCAGCAGCTAAGTTTACCGATACCGTGGATTTACCCACTCCTCCTTTTCCACTCATTACTGCAATTTTATGCTTGATCTTACTCATCCTTTTTATAATTTCAACTTCCTGTTCCATTACCGCTTTTTTACGCTCTTCTTCTTCAGAGCTCATTATTAATCCCCCAAAGTTCATTAAACACGATACAAAATACATATATTGTTAAATAGAAATTAAAAATTAAATTCTAAAAAAATGATGCTATTTTTTAGATTTTTTTAAAAATTTTGTAGATATCAAGTAATATTATCTCTTCAAAATTATTTATAATTTTGGCTTTAAGTGCTGAATACAGCTTTTCAATCCGTTAATTACATCATCTTTTCTAAATATCGCTTTCTTATTCTTTTCAATGCAATTTTAACGTTTAATGGATTATAGGTCTTGGTACTGGCTTAAAAACTAGCTTTGAAGAAGCTAATTTCTTTAAAGCTTTCTCAATCAGGAGCCCCTGGATAGAATATGGTTGTACACTGCACGATAAAAGGGCTTTGGATGCAGAAGGACCAACTTGGCTTGCAAGTACTACATCACAATCTGAGATTAAATCAACACTCTTTGCAAGTGCTTTATCATGATTTTCTAACAAGTTTGGATCATCTGAAGGTGGAATATTTTTACGCATTCCAATAAATTCAGAATCTCCATTTTTTTTAATTTCAAATATAAGGAAGTTTGGGGCCTGGCCAAAATACATGTCTATAGATTTCCCATTACTGCTTGCAATTGCAACTTTTAGTGACATGTATATCATCTCTTTTTAAATTCAATGGCTGATTTAGTTAAATTAAGCCAAATCAAGGATCGATATCTCATTAAATTGTGATGTTAAATTTTTAATTTATATAACGATCGTTATTATAGAGAACCGGATTTAAATACATAACTATTGTTATAACATGAGACATATCCATAACAGTTATAGATTAAAACTAAAAAATAATAGAATGTAGCCTACTCTAATACATTTAAACAGATTTTAGACTTACAGTACTCTTCTCCCCAATCACAGAGTAATTTTAAAATAGGTATAACGGATTTACCCTTTGCAGTAAGCGAGTATTCCACTTTTGGAGGCACTTCTGCATAGACCTTTCTGTTAACTAAATCATCCCTTTCCAATTCCCGGAGCTGTTTTGTAAGCATGCGCTGTGTTATAGCAGGTAATTCCCTGTTAATTTCGCTGAACCTTAACGTTTGATCCTTTAATGCCCATAAAATTAGTGGTTTCCATTTTCCACCTATTTCATCTATTGCTGCAGCTACTGGACAGCAGTACTTTTTATTTTCAGTCATCAGATCACACCAGTTACTTATTAAATCTTTATACAAAAATAATCTACGTATTTTGTTTATATTCCAATGGTACTTCTATTGATAGCCCGTATACAAAAATAATCCATGTATTTTGTTTATATCCCCATGGTATATTTATTGATAGTTGGTATACAAAAGTGTACTATATAACCATTTTGTCTATACCTAATTTAAATACAACTAGTGGGATTCATATATTATAGATAAATTAATTAAAAATTTCAGTTAAAAATAATTAAAAGAGTTATATAATCATTGTTTAACCAAATGTATCTAAAAATCAAATAATAAGAATTAAGGAGGAATTAAATAGTGTTTGATTCAACAAAAGCAGAAATTAAAATTTCAGGAATGAGTTGTGCCCACTGCGTAGCACGCGTTGAAAAATCTTTAAAAAATGTAGATGGAGTCAAAGAAGTTAAAATAGATCTAGAATCAGGGAAAGCCACCGTTAAATACAATCCTAAAAAAGTGGAACCTTCAAAGCTAGAAGAAGCTGTAAAAGAAGCAGGCTACGACGTGATTAATTAATCACTGAAACTTAGAAGATATAATAAATTTTAATGAGTTAAGAATTAAAAAAAAAGCTTTGATAAAACCTTAATTAGCAAATTTAAGATTTGTATCGCCAAAGCATTACTCATACCCCTTATTATTTTATTTTGGACTTTTTTTCTTTATTTAAATCATTATTAATTAAAAATATTAGAAAAAATTATTAATTAAGAAAAACAAAATTTAAATAGCATAATCATGATTAAGAGGTAAACAAATGGCAGAACAATCCAAAAAGAAAGCAGAGATTAAAGTTTCAGGAATGCACTGCGCTTCATGCGCTTTAAACGTTGAAAAGTCTCTAAAGAACCTTGAAGGAGTTGAAGAAGCCCAAGTAAACATTGGAACTGAAAAAGCCACTGTTGAATATGATCCTGAAAAGTTGAAGCTCGCTGAACTGGAGAATGCCATAGAAGATGCGGGTTATGGAGTGGCAAATGAACACGTTATTCTAAAAATTGGAGGAATGAGCTGCGTAATGTGCGTAAAAGCCATAGAAGAAGCTCTTGGAAAACTTGATGGGATCAGTGATGTTAATGTCAATTTAACCTCTGAAAAAGCTTATGTTACTTATAATTCTGAAATTACAACAGTTAAAGATATGAAAAATACAATTGAAGATCTTGGATACCAATATCTTGGCATTGAAGGAGAAAAAACAGAAGAACTTGAAGAAGAAGTAAGAGCTAAAGACCTTAAAGATAAAAGAAATCGGATAATTGTTGGTTTTGGATTTTCAATCCCTTTAATGGCTTTAATGTATCTAGATATTCCCCTTCCAATCCCAATGCCTTATTTCATGCTTATAGTTTCCATTCTTCCATTTATCTACGTGAGTTACCCCATATTCACAGCAGGCTTCCGTTCCCTCAAAAACAGGAACCTTGACATGGATGTTATGTATTCCATGGGAATTGGAGTAGCTTATGGATCAAGCCTCCTAGGCACTTTTAATATTATATTAACTCAACAATTTTTATTTTATGAAACTGCACTTATGCTGGCTGCATTCTTAGCTTTAGGAAGGTATTTAGAAGCTAGAGCAAAAGGACAGACATCAACTGCCATAAAAAAATTAATCGGACTGCAGGCAAAAACTGCCACTGTAATTCGCAGCGGTAATGAAATGGAAATTCCCATTGAAGATGTTCAAATGGGTGATACAGTAGTTGTTAAGCCTGGTGAAAAGATCCCTGCAGATGGAGAAGTTGTAAGCGGTGAAAGTTATGTAGATGAATCTGCAATTACTGGAGAGCCAATTCCTGCGTTTAAAAACGCAGGGAAATCTGTTGTTGGAGGTACCATTAACCAGAACGGAATATTAAGGTTCAAAGCTCTAAAAATAGGGAAAGATACAGTATTATCCCAGATTATAAAACTTGTAGAAAATGCTCAGGGATCAAGGCCGCCTGTTCAAAGAATTGCAGATAAAGCTGTAAGTTATTTCATCCCAACTGTTTTAACTATAGCAATTGCAGCATTTTTATTCTGGTACTTCTTATCAGGAGCTACCCTTCTTTTCGCACTTACTGTGCTGATCTCCATTCTTGTTGTAGCATGTCCATGTGCACTTGGGCTTGCATCACCCACCGCCATAACTGTAGGTATTGGACGAGGAGCAGAGCTTGGGATCTTGATTAAAAATGGGGAAGCCCTCGAGATATCTGAAAAGCTTACCACCATAGTATTTGATAAAACAGGCACACTTACCAAAGGCAAGCCTGAGGTTACAGATATAGCCTCAATTGGAACTGATAACAGAGAATTATTAAAACTCGCCGCCAGTGTTGAAAAAAATTCACAGCACCCCCTTGCAGAAGCAGTGGTTAAAAAAGCACTGGAAAAAAATATAGAAATAGAAACAAGCCAGAATTTCGATACCTTTGGAGGAAAAGGAGTAAAAGCAGTGGTAGAAGGTAAAGAGATTATAATAGGAAATAGAGCCTTGTTTAAAGATAAGAATATTATAATATCAAACGGAACTGAAGAAAAACTATCTAAATTTGAAAATGAAGGCAAAACCGCGGTTTTAGTTGCTGCAGATAACTCATTATCCGGAGTAATCGCTATAGCTGATACATTAAAAGAAACCACCAAAGATGCAATTGGAAAGCTCAAAGAAATGGGCCTTAAAGTGGTCATGATAACGGGAGACAACAAACAAACAGCAGGCGCAATTGCAAAGCAGGTTGGAATTGAAAATGTAATTGCAGAAGTACTGCCTCAAGATAAATCTGAAGAGGTTAAGAGGCTTCAAGAAGCTGGTGAAGTTGTAGCCTTCGTTGGTGATGGTATTAACGATGCTCCTGCACTAACGCAGTCTGATGTCGGAATAGCTATAGGAAGTGGCACAGATGTAGCCATAGAAAGCGGTGAAATTGTCCTTATAAAAAACGACATCATGGATGCACTTGCTGGTATTCAGTTAAGTAAAAAAGTGATGGGAAGGATAAAGGAGAACTTGTTCTGGGCCTTTGCATACAACACAGTGCTTATTCCTGTTGCAGCAGGTGTGCTCTACCCATTCTTTGGAATTACATTCAGGCCAGAATTTGCAGGGCTTGCAATGGCACTTAGTTCAGTATCTGTTTTAACCCTTTCATTACTGCTAAAAGGGTATGTGCCTCCTGCAAAGAAAGATAAAGTAGAAATAACTTCCTGAAATTTTAAAAAAATCCAGTGTGTAAAATAATTGAACACGCTGTTTTTCTTCTATTTTTATAGTTAAAAAATAATATTAATTTCTTTGATCATATTAAAAAATTAATTTTAAAGTTAGTTTTTGAGTAGTCTGATTAAAAACTGTCAAATTGAGGTGAAAAAATGGCTTTAGATCCGGTATGCATGATGGAAGTGGATGAAAAATCTGCAAAAAATGTAAGCGAATATAAAGGGAAAAAATACTATTTCTGCGCTCCACTTTGTAAAAAAAAGTTTGAAGAAGAGCCCGAAAAGTACGCAAAGGAATGATTAAAAATTTATTTTACTTTAGCAAGCACAGTACACGGGGCACTATCAATTCCTTTAATCTGCCACGGGACAACAATTATACTTTCCAAATCTTCATTTTGGACATTGCTGAGCTTCATATCTTCAACTAAAAGTAAAGGTTCACCAAAATCCTTGCTCTTTTTAAATGCATTTACGTGCACTTCTTCCCCAGATTTTGGATTTTGATAGCTGGACATCGATACACAGTCTATACCAATACATCGGACATTTTTAAGGTTTTTTCTTATAAAGTAAATAACTTCTGGAGACATTCCTGGATTTTGAGTTAGATATTCCTCCGGATCATCGCTATGGAATTTTTCAAATCCGGTACGGAATAAAATGCAGTCTGCATCATTAAAATCCATTTTAGATATATCCCATATTTTTACAAGCTCATTTGGGCCTTTGGGAATATCCACAATTAAAGGATTATTAAAAACCAGTTCATCAGGCTGGTACTCAGAGATTATTTTACCACCTTCTACAAAATGACCCGGAGCATCCACATGTGTTCCAGAATGGTTTTCAACATTTATCAAGTACGTATTATAACCTTTCCCATCTATAATTTGATTATTATGAACCATTTCTGGCTCTTTTAAACCTATATGAACAGGAGAAGTTTCTTCCAGCGCGTAAGATAGTGTTATATATCCCATATTTTTCATCTCCTTAATTTATATCCTGAATCTAAAAATTTTAAGTCAATCTATAATTTAAATAATCCACTTAATTTTTAATTTACAAGTATTGTAATTATGAGTTTCTCTTTAGTTCCGTTTTATATTTTAAAATATCACCAATATAATTTTTGGCATCATCATTACTAAATAATTTTTGAGTTATTTAAGAATATAGGTCACTAATTAGACACCATTATGTTTATTATGAATTTTAAATATTCATATTCATAATTAAACCGCACAAAACTCGATTTTTCCAAATTAGTAAATAATAAATTTTAATAAAAATATATAATTTATTAATAAATTATAGGAGCGTGAAATTCATGGCAATGTTTATGGTACATATGACCCATCCTGCAGAGACATGTTACTTATTTAATGAGGAAAATAAGAAAAAACTTAAGGAGCTTTCAAGTAAAAAAGAAGAAATAGCTCAAAAGCATGAAATTAAAGTTATATCTGCAGTGTATCCCCCATTGGAACATGAAATATTTTATGTAGTGGAAGCACCATCTTTCAAGAATGTAGAAAGGTACATAAAAGACATGGGATTTGCATTCTATAACAAAGTCAAAATAAGACATGTTAAAAATATGGAAGAGTCTTTAACCCGATTATAAAGGTAAAACTTTATTTAATTCTATTTTTTTATAAAAAATCATTAACAGATAATCAGTTTCAAGTTTTGATTTCTATTTTTAGAAGGTCTACTATTTAATAAACATTAAGCTTTTAATCCTTTATCGAGGGACATGTGGGGAATTAATCCATCGATTAGGAATGGATCTACTTCAAACTTTTACGACTTATGACATACTCCAAGGATCATAATCCTTGAGGGTGTAGATTCAGGTTAACTATCAGATCATTGTATAATGATCACCATAATTATCCTGCAATATAACAATCGTTATAATCCCATATAAATTTTAACATTGCATGAAAATCCAAAATCCAAACAGTTAAACGTCGCTACAACAAAGAAAAGAAAAATGAAGAAGGTGAAAACATGTCCCTATTAAACGATCTAAAAAAGAAAGCCGAAAAAGAAATTGAAAAACAAGCTAAAGGCGATTTAGGCAAAAAAGCAAAGATTGGAATGGAAAAACACGCCAAAAAAGGCATTGAAAAACAGGCAAAAAAAGAAATTAAGAAGATATTTAAAATTTAAAGAAATTAAATAAGATTTACCTGAATTCACTCATTTTTTATTAATTATTCATTAAGTTAATCTATTAATTACAAATATAACTTTAATCGACAAGTATCATAAAAATCTTTTATTTACAATATAAGCTAATTACACACTTCATTATTTAAAAACACATATTAATTATCTTATTTTGAATATTTAAGCTATTAAAATAGCATATACATCCTAAATCACTATTTAAAATCTTTTTATCCAATTAGGAGTTGTTATGATTAAATGGTAATATTTATATAAGTTAATATCTAGACCCTTGTAGTATCATATTATCATAATTTAGCAAATACTATTAAAATATAAATTTTGGTTTTATAATTCATGAAATAGCCGTATTTTCTAAATTTAGCTGATAATTTTAAAATTATATCTATATTTTCAATAAGGGTGTGTAAATCTTGATAAAAAGGATCATATTACTATTAATCGCATTATTTATATCATTAACAATTTGTGGATCAGCCACTGCGGCTAATAGCACTGAAATTATTAGTATTTCCACTAATGGTAGTATATCCAATGGTTATAGTTCAGAAGCAGCAGTAAGTGCCGATGGAAGATATATTACATTTTCTTCATATGCAGATAACCTTGTAGCTGGAGATAATAATAGTTGTAGTGATATATTCGTGCGTGACCGGGTTTTAAATACTACAAAAAGAATTAGTATCTCAAATTCAGGAGAAGAAAGTAATGGAGATAGCTATGGCCCTTCCATAAGTAGTGACGGTCGTTATGTAGCATATACATCTTATGCAACTAATTTGGTGGCAAGTGATAATAATGGATACTCAGATGTTTTTGTATACGACTGTTTAATGAATATTACACAACGTGTTAGTATTTCAAATAATGGCAATGAAGGGAATGGAGACAGTTATGACCCATCCATAAGTGCAGACGGTAGTTATATTGCTTTTTCATCCAGCGCAAGTAACCTTGTAACGGATGATACCAATGGTTGTAATGATGTTTTTGTTTACAACAAAATTTCAAATACAATTAAAAGAATAAGTGTTTCAAATACCGGCGAAGAAGGAAATGGAGATAGTTCTGAACCATCTATAAGTGCCAATGGTAATTTTATTGCATTTACTTCATATGCAGATAATCTAGTTAATAATAACATTAACGGCTGTTCTGATGTATTTGTTTATAATCAAACATTTAACACAATTAAAAGAATAAGTATATCCAGTAAAGGTGCCGAAGGATATGGAAGTAGCTATGGATCATCTATTAGCGCAGATGGTAACTCAATTGCTTTTGTTTCATATGCAGATAATCTTGTAACTGGAGATAACAATGATAGAAGTGATGTTTTCGTTTATGATCTAAATTCAGGTACAACAGAACGCATAAGTGTCTTAAATTCAGGTGAAGAGATCCAAGATTATAGTTATAGTCCTTCGATCAGCGGCGATGGGCGTTATGTAGCATTTATAGTAGGTAAATTACGTGTAAGTGTTGCTCTATCTAACACTAACTTGGACAATTATTATCCTTACGGCATAGTAGTTATAAGAGATAGAACTCTAAAAACTACTGAAGAAGTTAGCATATCCAATTTATATGAAATAGCAAATAGTAACTGCGAAAGCCCATCAATAAGCGCGGATGGAAGTTGTATAGCTTTCAGTTCATACGCAGATAACCTCGTTCCTGTTGATAATAACTGTTATCATATTTTCGTTCGTGATACAAATAATCACTTACAACTTCTTTCTGGCTCACTTAATCTTAATATTGTGAAATCTGGAGACATAATCACTATAAAAGCTTATTCAGGAGATGTAACAAATATAACTGCTTTAATATTTAATAATAAATTGAATCTTATAAAACAGCCAGACAATACGTGGATCCTTAACTACACTATTCCACAAGTTCAAGATGGAACTTATTCTGTTTTACTAACTGCAACAGATGCAGAAGGGAACACCAAAAATCTCTCACTTGACTTTACTGTTGATAACACGCCACCAACGAGTTTAGGTACAATCACACCAAATTTAGTGAGATCTGGAAATGCTATTATTATAAATGTGTCTTCTGACTCAGATACAAAAAGTATAGTAGCTTCAATTGCAGGTAGTAAAAATTTAAGTATGTATAAAGAAGAGGATGGTATCTGGCGGCTTTATTACACAATCCCATCTCTTTCATCCGGTAATTACACAGCCATATTAACTGCGACAGATAATGTTGGAAATCAAGGAATCGCTGTACTTAATTTTACAGTTGACAATACACCTCCAACTATCAATGCAACTATTTCTCCTGATTCTTTCCAATTAATAAACAATTGTTTACCCCTTGATAATACAACAATAACCATAAAAGCCTCTTCCGATCTAGATACAAAGAACATCACCGTCAATAACAGATATAACATGATACAACAACAAGACGGCACATGGATATTTACCTGTTCTTTCCAAGATCTTTTTGATCAAATACATTCCGGTCAGTATTCTATTTCATTATCAGCTACTGATTCTCTAGGTAATCTTGGAGTTAAAAAACTTAATTTAGAACTGATTAATATTAACCCTACAATAAATGTCAGTGCATCTCCCTATGCAGTTAAACCTGGTGATTACGTATTAATAAGCGTTTCATCAAGTCTTGAACCAAAAGAGATATGGGGCTATTTTGTTGGTTATAGTGACTATGACCAAGGATGGGTTAGTTACAAAGAAGAAATTCCTAACCTAACAAAACAAGAAGATGGAATCTGGACAACTTCTTATAAGGTTCCAAATATTACAAATGGCCTTTGTAATATTCTACTGACTTTATATTATGGTAATGGGATCACTCCATATGGTTTTACTGCAGGCATTGTTCAAAATGTTTATGCTAAATTTAGAGTAGACAGTACTCCTCCTCGAATATCACCGTTCACTGATCCTTCCATCATAAAATCAGGAGATATTCTCAAAATAAGAGTATATTCATACATAAGTCGATTAGAATATTGGACATGGGGTGATGATACTGCAAGTGTCAATGCCAATTTATTCAATAAAACATTGAATATGACAAAAATGTGGTTTGATGGATACGAAAGCCTTTGGGAAGTCGATTATACTGTTCCCAATTTACCTGATGGAAATTACACTATATTTTTCACTGCAACAGATGAAGTTGGAAACCCATCAAACGCATCAACTAACTTCACTGTAGATAACACACCGCCAGTAATGACTGCTACAATTACTCCAAATAAAGTTAAATCTATCGATTTTCAAGGAGATAGATTGTTAACAATTAGTGCAAATTCTTCTCCAGATACAAAAGAAGTTTATGCCCGTATCCTAGGTTCATGGACACCCCTAACCTATGAAAATGGTAAATGGACTTTAACTTTTAGTGTTGCACCACTAATGGATGTTGGTAATTATAAAATATCATTGCAGGCAATTGATTATGCAGGGAATATAGAAACAACTTCAGTTTACTTCACTGTTTATAATAACCTTATAAATCAGCCCGGAGATTCCGGACAAAATAACGGAACTACCTCTGGTGAATCAGGGCAAGGCGGATCTGGTAGTGGAAGTTCTTCTGGCTCAAGTGGATCAGGAGCCTCCAGTGGATCTAATAATGGAGGATCATCTGAAAGTGGATCTTCCAGTTCAGGAAGTTCATCCGGAGATTCTTCAGGAGGAAGCGGATCAGGAGGATCATCTGGCGGTTCAGGCGGATCTGGTGGGGGAAGTGGAGATGGAGGTTCCGACGGACCATCATACCCCGACTATCTTCCATATTTACTGTTAGCTATAGGTATCATAATGGTTATTGTAGCTCTAATGTTAATACTTGGAATATTTGGATTTTTACTGGATTTATTACTCTACATGATCTTAGACATTTTATTCGCAGATGTGCCAGAGATTTTAGGAATTACATTTGAATTTTTGGATACAATAACAGGCATAACTTCTATTTCAGGTTTTTCTCTAAATTCAATTGCAATGGCAATGAGCTTTATAACTGCAGATATATTTGGAATAGTAGCAAGTATATTTCTAGTATTTTTAGCATATTTTGTATCTATTGGAGTTCTTGGAGGATTATTTGGACTGTTTATAGCATTAATTGGGTTTTGGCTTATGATTACCACGTTTATAGGATTTATTAATAGTTGGAAACAAAATAAATTATAGGTGCAATTAAATGACATGGATGGACAAGCATAATACTGAAAAAGCTGATGAGTTCAGACTTAATAAGTCACTCAAAAGCCTTGAAAATGAAAATGTTACTGGTTTGAAGGAGGTAATAATCTCCATGGAAAATGCAAGTGATTCTAATCTTTATGAAGACTTGAAAAATGCATTTAATTCACAAAACCAGTTTTATCCAAGAGAAAAAAGAATGAACTATGAAAATATGCCTGAAAATAGCGTCTACTCAATTGCACATGAAAATTTAGACTTTGCAATCCCCAAGTTCGGTTATATGATGCGCTTTTACTATATCTGTTTAATATATCGAATTATTGGATTTAGATACTTCATGACCGTCAAAAGAGAATTCAGTGAAGAAGATATACAAAATATCTACTTAAGTGAATTAGATGAGCGTCTTATTTTTGGTCTTGATCAGTTTGATGAAGTGTCCAATTGGCCTCAACCTTCTGCAGAATTTTTCCAAAAACTTAAAAAAGTTAAATGGGAGGACAAAAACACTAAAAAATTCGCCAAAAAATTGAAATATCTAAAAATAAGGATATTATACACCCATTTTGGACTTGCAAAATATCACGATCTTTCATCTATGGAAGAAATGTTTATAAAATTAATGGCAGGATGTAGCGCTGTAAACGATAATAGAGATGAAATAACCAAAGAAGATATTGTTATTGGATACAAAACTTATCTAAAACTTTTGAATACAGATGTAACCAAATATAAAGCAAGAAATATGGGAGAATTTAGTAAAGAAAATGAAAATAACGGTTATTTAGTCTGTGAAAAATGTAATAGTTACTATAAACTCCAACCTGGCGAATCGCCAGAAGATTTCGACCGATGCCAGTGCGGAGGAGAATTGAAATACTATGAAAATATCAATGATTTTGAAAACGAATGAAAATATAAATATTAATGGTTGATTCAATGAGTTACCTACTCTGCGACAAATGCAATGGATACTATGAACTCCAGGAAGGAGAATTACCAGAGAAGTTTTCAGATAAATGTGAATGCGGCGGAACCCTCAAACACGTAGTGTTTGGGGCACCGAAAAATCAAGATTTTTCGAGTGAATTGAATTATTATACTAATTTCACTTCCGAAGGTGTCTTTATCAATCAATCCCAAAACCCTGCACCTTCGAAAAACTTGTTTTACTATCTATTTTCCTATAAACTGGATCCCAAATTAGAATTAAGGTTATACGGCATAATTATGATTGCTATTGCCTGTGTAGAACTAGCATTCAGCTTATTCATTTTATTTTACACCCAAGGAAAATTTTTCATGTTCATTATATCCATATTTATGGGCCTAATTCTTCTCCCATTAGGAATTAAATCGTTCTTCACTGTTAATAAAAAAATATACTGGATTTATGCGGCTGCAGCAGGCCTACTATTCTTCCAGTACTGGATTTTAAATGATATGATAAAATCACCAGAATTAGGGAGCTTGGTCTTTATTCTTCTTATGGGATATTTTGCAGGAAAAGCAATTGAAAAGAAGTAATGAATTTTAACCTGTAACATATGCAATATATTTTAAATACACTAAAAAATTTAAAGAAATTAAATCTTAAACAACTTCATTTTTCATTATTTCCCGCAAAACAGCCGTTGCATAGCATCCTTTTGGAATTGAAAACTCTACAAGAACTCCTTCATCAGTGGCCTTAGCAGAGGCATCCCATATTTTAAATCTAATCGCACGCCTCAGCCCATGACTTCCAAGCTTAGGCATTTTAGGGACTTTAAATTCTTCTAAAGTAACTCCTTCCCCATCTATAACTTTCTGTTCCATTTCACCAAGTTCTCCACCGGCAAGTGGGACTTTACTTCCAAAAAGGGGAGCTGTAGGGTGAACTTCAAAGTTTTCAATTCTCTCGTCGATGTCATCACCAAATTCATGGACTAGATGCTCCTCATTATCAATGATTATGTCACCTTCAACATACTTATCTATTCCAAGTTTAGCTCTCTCACTTACTGCTTTATTAAATAAAAAGGATTGATAAGCGTGGACAAACATTCTCCGTAATGGTTTTGGAAGGCTTGATATAGCGCGCCTGTAAGCATGTTCATCTAAAGAATCAATATCTTCGATATTTTTCTTTTTCATTTCCTTTAAAAGGGTTTTAAGCATCATTTTTTCATATCTCATGCTTCCAGGCATTTCTTCAAGTGATTCTTCCCATTTTCCCTCGTCATAAAGCTGTCTTGGTTTTTTAATATGCTCCCTCTCCTCATCATAAGGGTTTCCAATATAACAATCAACTGCTTTTTTTAAATCATTTTCAAGCAATGCTTTTCCAACAAGATGAGTATTGGATCTCTTTTTACCGAACCTCTGCCAGCCGTAGTAATTAGGAACACCTGTTTTTGAGAGTTCTGTCATTATTTCAGTTGCTAATTGGCTATCTTTTTCTGGATCTTCTGTATCTCTTATAAGAAGCCTGAATTTATTCCCTACAAGCTGTCCAATCCTTAATTTTTTCTCGTTTTTCATTATCTTGAGTATGTCAACTTTATACAGCTTGTCTCTTAATTTTTCAATGTCTTCAACTTCTGAGTTTGAAACACACAGCCACTGTCTTGTGACTGCCCGTTTATCTTTCATCCCTGCAAAGCCCATTCTTTTCCGGTCTACGTGCAGTTCACGTGCGACATCCAGCACAACCTCAAGTGTATCTCTTCCAACTTTTTCAATGAAAAACCATGTGTTATCTCCTATTCCACTTGGTTCAGATTCAGGTATTTCTTCAACGTAAAAATCTTCATATCTTGTTCTAATTTTTCCGCCAATTCCTTTTTGACGGGTGATATAAGTTTCCGCATTAAGCATTAGTTTTTTCTCCGGATTATTTTTAAAAGTGTAAAAATAAGTATTCTATTACTGTATGTTCTCACATTCATATAAATAAAAATAATTCATTGTAATTTAAAAAAATAATTCAGTTATTTAAATCTCACCGGCGGTCCACCAAACGCTTTGGCCTTCCCCTGATCTTATAAAATTCAAGGCCTTCGGGACCAGTAAAATTAAAGACTACATTAAATGTACCATCTGAATATGCCTGCCGAATACCCGGCTTAAATTTAAAGAAACTTTTAATAAAATTTTCACTGATCATGTCTTCATCGCAGTTTGCAGGGTCATTACATTCTATGCTAACTCTTAGTGTAGTTTCCATTTCATCCCCATACAGAAACGCTTCATATTCTCCTGTTAGATATTCCATATTGTCTCGCTGGAATACTCCCTGTTCTATATCAACTTTATTAAATGGGTTTCCACCTACCCAAACAGTTTCTGCCTCACGCTGAGGATTTAAAATTCGCATATGAGTTCTACCACATTTACATTTTTCCCTGCTTAAAACTACAGTGGTGTCTTCTGTATCATAGTTCAAAAGAAGTGTTCCTGTCTTTTGACCAACAGGTAAAAGAGTTGTTAAAACTATTCTACCGCATTCACCGTCATTTACAAAGTCTTTAAGCTGGGGATTATAAACATCAAGATGTACAAGATCCTCAGGCACATGCATGCCTGCTTTTACATAACATTCCCCACACATAGTCCCCTCAGTACTTCCATAAGTATTATAGACAGGTACGTCCCATATTTCTTCCAGATATGCCCGTGATTCTTCTGCAAAGCTTTCTCCACCAGCAACCAAATGTTTGATGCTTGACTCCTGAGGTAGGATTCCTTCTGCTTCCATTCGTTTTGCAAGACGCAGAAGCTTGAATATACTTCCCACTATACCTGTAGGCTGATAATTTTTTATTATACGAACTGGAAATGTGCATTTACCTTCAGGGATAATTGCCATCCCTATTTTTTGAGCCGCTAGCGTCATAGTGTTAGCCCCTACGTTCATTCCATAGGCTGCGCAGACCACTACACGATCTCCCCTGCCAAAATGTTGAGATACAAACGATCGAGCATATTTTTCAGCATACCTATTCCAGTCATCCCATGTAAGAAAAAAAGATTTAGGTATGCCGCTGGTTCCGCTCGTTTCATGAATTGTATATATATCATCCCAATCCATACATTTGAATTCAAAGTTCTCTGTCTCTGGAGGCTGTCTTTCTCTTAACGTTTTACTGGTTATTATAGGCAGTTCTCTTAAATCTTCATGGGATTTAATGTCCGATGTGTTTATTCTGTTTTCTTTAAACCATTTTCGGTAAAAAGGAGAGTTTTTATATGCATATTCAACTGTATATTTAATACGTTCTTCAACAAGGGTATCAATGTCATCTCGACTCATTGTTTCCATTTTCTCATTGAAATAACTCATAAAAATCCCCCTATTTAGCGTTTCTTAAATTATTTTTGCAAAAATGCTAATACACAGTGGATTTAACCATGTATTTAATAAATTCTTAAACAGGAATATCAAACATCTTCTTTTATGTTTTGAGATTGATACAAAAAATTCCACTATTTTTAAATTATATTAATATATGTCAAAATTAACTTATTAATCTAAGGATTAATAAGATTTAAACAAGCTTAAAATAGCAAGATATATTAAGTTTTGAGATATTAATAAACCAGAATAAACGATATATAGTATATTACAACTTATTTTGTCCAGATTGCATTTTAAAAATATTCCATTATTATTTTATGTTTTAAAAACCATAGATTATAATACATTTTAATTAAGTATTAATAAGAAATTTTAGGTGTTTAAAAAAAATTATGACTTAAGATGAGCGAATCATGAAAAATTCTATTTGTGTGTAACCATGAATGAAAATAATCCCTCCTCAGAAGAGATGGATATTTATAAACCTTCTCCTGAAGAAGTATATTCTAAACTGGATACATCACCCCGCGGCATAAGCGAAAATGAAGCCCAATTAAGGCTTAAAAAATATGGCCCAAATCAAATTGAAGAAGTCAAGAAAAAACCGTTGATATTTAAACTTTTAGAGAACTTTTACAATATTCTTGCCCTTCTTTTATGGGCTGCGAGCATATTAGCTTTTATTTCTGGAACTCCCCAATTAGGATTTGCAATTATTGGCGTAATTATAATAAACGCTATTTTCAGCTTCTGGCAGGAATATCAGGCAGAAAAAGCAACAGAAGCCCTCAAAAAAATCCTTCCATCAACTGCAAAGGTAATAAGAGAAGGTAAAGAAAGGGAAATAGTTGCAGCAGGACTGGTACCTGGTGATATAATCGTACTTGATGAAGGAGACAATATTTCAGCAGATTCAAGGATTGTAGAGGCATCCCAATTTAAGGTGGATAATTCTACACTCACAGGAGAATCACGGCCTATACGTAAAACGCCTGATGGGATGAACGGTGAAGATCATGCCTTTATTGAGATGCATAACCTTATTTTTGCAGGTACCAGCGTGACATCTGGCTCTGGAAAAGCAGTGGTTTTTTCAACAGGCAGAAACACGGAGTTCAGCAAAATAGCGTCTCTTACCCAAACTGTGAAAGAAGTACAGAGCCCACTGCAGATAGAAATAAACAAAGTGGCACGTTTAATAGCAATTATAGCAATTTTAATGGGCATTACATTATTTGGTGTTAATATACTTGTTTTAAATCTCCCCTTAACCATTGCGTTTCTTTTTGCCATAGGTTTAACTGTTGCAAATGTTCCGGAAGGTCTTCTTCCTACTGTAACCCTTGCACTTGCTGCAGCCGCTAGAAAAATGGTCAGTAAAAATGCACTCATAAAGCGTCTTTCCAGCGTCGAAACCCTGGGTTCTACAACCATAATATGTACAGATAAAACAGGGACACTTACTAAAAACGAGATGACCGTCCGTAAAATCTGGATACCTGATGAATTAATTGACGTAACAGGTGCAGGATATACACCTAAAGGTAAATTCCTGCATAAAGGTAATGAAATATCTTATGATGAAATGAAAGAGCTTAAACTACTTATGAGGACAGCCGCATTTTGCAACGATGCCAAATTAATTAAACCCCACAGTGAAGGTAAAAAATGGAAAATATTAGGGGATCCTACAGAAGCATCACTACTTGTTGCAGCATGCAAAAGCGGGTTTAATCCGAAGGAAGAGATAAAAAGAATTCCACGGATAATTGAACTCCCATTTGATTCTGTACGGAAATCAATGAGTTCTATACATCAAAAAGAGGACAAAAAGGTTGCATATATTAAAGGGGCCCCTAAAAAGATAATTTCTTTAAGTAATCAAATTTCTGAGGATGGAAAAATTAGGCCTCTTTTCCCAGAAGAAAAAGAAAATATAATCAAAATACATGACGAACTTGCAGAAGAAGGCCTTAGAATACTTGCAATAGCATATAAAAATTTACCCAATGATTTCAATGATTACAGGCCGGAAACTGTTGAAAAAGACATGATATTTCTTGGCATGATGGCAATGCAGGATCCTCCACGTCCAGAAGTCTATAAAGCTGTCAAGCAATGTCATGGTGCTGGAATACGAATTATAATGATAACTGGGGACTATGGACTTACAGCACGAGCTATAGGCGAAGAAATTGGCATCATAAGCGGTGATTGCCAGGTGGTAAAGGGAAAAGAGATCAGTGAGATGTCAGACGAGCAAATTGTACAGCTTCTCAGTTCTGGATGTGATGTGATATTTGCAAGGGCTGTTCCAGAGCATAAAATGAGGATTGCATCCATACTTGAAGAAGAGGATGAAATTGTAGCAATGACTGGTGACGGTGTAAATGATGCACCAGCACTTAGAAAAGCA
Source organism: Methanobacterium veterum (assembly GCF_000745485.1). Classification (NCBI taxonomy): domain Archaea; kingdom Methanobacteriati; phylum Methanobacteriota; class Methanobacteria; order Methanobacteriales; family Methanobacteriaceae; genus Methanobacterium; species Methanobacterium veterum. The sequence goes on along the minus strand of NZ_JQJK01000009.1, from coordinate 346,902 downwards.
GATATAGGGGTTGCAATGGGAATAACTGGTACTGATGTAGCTAAAGAAGCTTCAGACATGATTTTAACTGACGATAATTTTGCGACAATTGTATCTGCCATAAAAGAAGGCAGGACCATCTATGAAAATATAAGGAAATTTATAACCTATATTTTCTCCCATGAAACTGCTGAAATCATACCGTTTGTACTTACAGCCATGTTTGCTATCCCTCTTCCCATTACAGTGATGCAGATACTTGCAATAGATTTAGGTACAGATACCCTTCCAGCAATAGCATTAGGAAGAGGGCCTCCCGAGTCGGATGTAATGAAAAGGCCGCCACGGCCAAGAAAAGAGAGACTTTTGAATTTACCTGTAGTGCTTAGAGGATATATCTTCCTTGGATTAATTGAAGCAGTACTTGTGATGTCTGGATATTTCTGGGTGCTCTACGGCGGCGGATGGCATTTTGGACAACCTCTCCCATTTTCAGACCCATTATACATTAAAGCCACCACAATTGTCTTTGTTGGTATTGTAATGGGCCAGATAGGAAACCTTTTAACAATTCAAACTACACGAATGTCAGTATTTAAAATTGGAGTTTTTAAAAATAACTGGATAATAAGAGGAATTATATTTGAAGTCGCTATAGTGCTTGCAATCCTTTATATACCTCAACTGCAGGGCGTATTTGGAACTGCTCCACTTGGAATAATAGAATGGTTATATGTAATTACATTTATTCCAATTATGTTTTTTGCAGATGAATTAAGGAAATGTTTAATCAGACAGTTTAAATAATGGTTATTTTATAATTAAAGACATATCTGCTTTTTTAAATCTATAAATCTTCATTATCTGCAAATTTCCCAACAAGCCCAAAATATAATCAATGATCAAGTTTATATGCTCTGCTGGATATTATTAATACGATCCAAATGATTGGTCAACTGAGAAAAAAAGATTTTTATATAGTGCTTGAGCAGTTAGGCCTAATAATGATAGGCATTGGTGTGGTGACTTTAACACCAATAGTTGTTGCTTTAATCTACAACGAGCCGGATTATTTATCTTTTATAATCCCATCTGGATTTTCAATTTTAATAGGTTACATTCTTAGAAGATCTCTCAGGGGCAAAAATAGAAGAATGGGGCTTAAACATGCCATGATGATAGCTGCCCTTGCCTGGCTTTGGGCGGCACTAATTGGAAGCCTTATACTCATGAATACAACCCATATCAACTTTTTAAACGCTTATTTTGAAAGTATGTCCGCCTGGACTGGAAGCGGACTCAGTATCTTTACAAATGTGGAAATACTCCCCAGATCAGTTCTATTTTTAAGAAGCATCGAACAGTGGATTGGTGGTCTTGGTGTTGTAATTGTAGTTATTGGGATACTTATACGGCCTGGAACCGCTGCAGCAAGATTATATAAATCAGAGGCCAGAGAAGAAAAAATAAAACCAAGCATATTGGGAACTGTGAAAACCATATGGTGGATATACATTTTTTATACTGTTCTCGGAGTTATTTTATATGTTCTTGCAGGAATGTCAATTTTTGACGCTATAAACAATACATTCACTAACTTATCTACAGGCGGAATGTCTGTAAGAAACGATAATATTGGAGCATATAACAGCACCTTAATTTACATAATAACCATATTCTTAATGTTTGTAGGTGGAACAAGTTTCTTAATTCATTATAAAGCTTTAAAAGGCAAATTTTGGGACGTATTAAAAGATATACAGTTCAGGGCCATGGTACTTATAATTGCCATATTTTCAATACTTTTAATTCTAAATTCAACACTTGTACCTGTAGAATCTATTTTTAATGTGGTATCCGCAATTTCATGTACTGGTTCCAGCATATCCCCATTGAACACCATGATTGCATGGCTAGAATATATAAAACTGATACTCATTGCGTGTATGATAATAGGTGGAGCAGCAGGTTCAACAGCGGGTGCACTAAAAATAATAAGGGTAGTTACAGCATTAAAAGGAATCTATTGGGATATTTTAAAGGCAGTATCTCCCGAAGGGTCTGTTATACCTCGAAAAATATCTAATAAGTTAGTATCTGATGTAGAAATCAAAGAAGCCACATCATATGCATTTATTTATTTCATTTTTATATTTATAAGCTGGCTTGTCTTTGTAGCTTATGGCTATGATGCTCTAAACTCATTATACGAAATTGTCTCGGCACAGGGAAACGTCGGGCTTTCAATGGGCATTGCATCCCCAACAATGCCTCAAATTCCTCAAGCTTTCATGATATTTAATATGTGGATTGGAAGGCTTGAAATTATCCCAGTACTTGTTTTAATAAGAGCATCATTAGGTGCATTTAAAAGATTTTAAATGTTTAATTTTCACAAATTACAACAAATAATAAATTTTGAATCATAGCTTAATTTAGTTCAAGTATACAATTGTACAGCATATCTCCAAAAATATATAACAATAATTCTCAAATAGTTACTTTAGCATTTAAATTTCATTTTAAATAAACATAAAAATGTTAAAAAATGCATTATTCTAAACAATGATTAAATTTATATGCTTCGCTGAAAATCTATAATACGATACAAATGATTGGTCAACTGAGAAAAAAAGACTTTTTTGTAATATTAGAGCAATTAGGCTTAATAATGATTGGTATTGGCGTAGTGACTTTAACGCCGTTAATTGTTTCATTGATCTACAATGAATCAAATTATCTGTCTTTTATAATTCCATCAGGATTCTCAATCCTGGTAGGGTATGCTCTCAGGAGATCTCTTCGAGACAAAAATGGACGCATGGGGCTTAAACATGGTATGATGATAGCTGCCCTTGCCTGGCTTTGGGCGGCACTAATTGGAAGCCTCATAATGATGCAAATCACCCATATTAATTTTTTAAATGCTTATTTTGAAAATATGTCCGCCTGGACGGGAGCTGGGATGACAATATTTGCAAATGTGGAAATACTCCCCAAATCAATTCTCTTTTTAAGAAGTATGGAACAGTGGATAGGTGGTTTAGGAGTCGTTATTGTTGTTATTGGAATACTCATAAGGCCAGGAACCGCTGCAGCAAGATTATACAAGTCTGAAGCCAGAGAAGAAAAAATAAAACCAAGTATTGTCAACACCGTAAAAACCATATGGTGGATCTATCTATTTTATACTGCAATTGGAATCGTTATGTTTATAATTGTAGGAATGCCCATTTTTGATGCTATAAACCAGACCATGACCGCTATAGCCACAGGGGGAATGTCTGTTAAAAACGACGGCATTGGCGCATATCACAGTAATGCCATCAACATAGTGGCCATGATTATAATGATCTTAGGTGCTACAAGCTTCTTGGTGCACTATAGAGCTTTAAAGGGCAATATAAAGTTCTTACTACGAGATATTCAATTCCAGGCGTTACTACTTCTTATATTTGTATTTTCTGTACTCATAATTTTAAATGGTCATCTCAGTTCTATGGATGCTGTTTTCAATGCAGTATCTGCCATAACAACTACCGGTTTTAATATTCAACCCACAAATACTATGGTAATGTGGCCACAATATGTTAAAATAATGCTTATATGTTTAATGCTCATTGGAGGTTCAGCAGGTTCTACTGTAGGTGCTATAAAGCTTATAAGAATAATTACGATTTTAAAAGGAGTTTACTGGGAAATTGTTAAGATAGTTGCCCCTGCAGGATCCGTTATACCTCGAAAAATATCTGGAAAGCCACTGGCAGATGCAGAAATTAAAGAATCAGGATACTTCATAATAATTTACCTCATTTTTATATTTATAACATGGACTGTGCTTGTACAGTACGGATACGATGCTTTAAATTCTTTATTTGAGGTTAGTTCAATTCAGGGGTGTGTTGGACTCTCAATGGGCATAGTATCCGCAACAATGCCTCAAATTCCTCAAGCTTTCATGATATTTGATATGTGGATTGGAAGGCTTGAAATAATACCAGTGCTCGTGCTGTTAAGGGCAGTAATAGCCACAGTTAAAAAATTTTAAATTAATTTGGACATTTTCAGGAGACTATTAAAGTCTAAATTTTTCTATAATTAAATACATGAAATAAAATTTGATAGCCACTCATTGTAAATAATACATAACATATAATAATTAATAGGACGATGCTAGAAAATCCAAAGATCAAAAATGGAAAGATGAACTACAGCTCAAATAATAATTGTCTGCACCAATATCTTCATAATCGTCGTTTAATAGAGTATCCACTGCATGCATGGGCCACATACAAATAATCAAAGTGCATGTTATAAGTTCAGTATTACTCCAATTAAAAAATTAATAAGAGGTATTACAATACCATATATCTCCAATTTATTTATTAAGCATATTTTAGACATATACACTTATTTCATGCCCACTTTTGTAAAAAAAAGATTTGTAGACCCTAAATTTCACCTGCCGGAAGATATCGGAAGATAAAGTTTATATATAACATTGGTCAAATTACATGAATCGGTATAAAAAAAATTAGTAAACCGTTGCATAGCCAGTATAAACTTAAAGTAAAGTTTATTGACTATATTTATGTAGAATAACATTTTATTTCAAACTTATAATCGTTTTAAGTATTTATTTAAACGATTTAAACTATAATTATTGATAAGGTGTATTTATGTATGTAGTAATAATGGGCGGAGGAAGAGTAGGTCTTAACTTGGCCTCAAAACTAATTGAAAATGGTAACGATGTTACTATAATCGAAAAAAGTGAAGAATTATGTAATAATGCTGCGACGGAACTAGATGCACTGGTTATCTGCGGTAATGGTACCAATAAAAAGATTCTCGAAGAAGCCAATATTGGTGATGCAGATGTTTTTGTTGCAGCTACAGGTAATGACGACGCTAATTTGTTATCAAGTATTCTTGTAAGGGATTATAACATAGAAAAAATTATAGCAAGGGTAAGCGATATATCACATGAGGAAGCATTTCAAAAAGTTGGTATCAATTTTGTTGTAAGTCCTGAACTTACTGCAGCGAGTTACCTTGAGAAAGTGATAACAAGACCCAATATAGCCGATCTAATCGTGCTTGGAAAGGGAAATGCAGAAATGATAAACATTACCGTGAAAAACAAAAAGGTAATTGGTAAAGAAATCAGAGAAGTGAGTCCCACAGATGATTATATAATTGCCGCAGTTCATAATAACGGCAACATAATTATTCCAAAGGAAAATATGGTTTTAAGCGAAAATAACCTTATTTCCGTACTTGTTAAGGCGAATGCCGTCAAAAAAGTTACGCAGATGTTCACAACCTAGGTCGTGATTAAATGCAAAGGGTTCATAGGCTGAGTAGGAGAGAAGTTAAAACTATCCTTCATTACACAGGAGATGTTTGCATGCTTCTTGGAGCTGCAATGCTAGTTCCTATTTTAGTTTCCTTTATTTACAATGAACCCCGCTATATAGTTCCTTTTTTATCTTCAGCTGCCATAAGTGCAGTTATTGGTTTTACTTTTGTTAAATTATTTAAAATAGAAACACAAATTACTCTTAAAAGTGCAATGGTTTTTTCGACCATTATATGGTTGATTGCATGTGCACTGGGCGCTTTGCCGTATTATATCTCAGGAGAGTTATCCTATCTTAATTCTTATTTTGAAGCCATGTCTGGATTTACAACCACTGGTTTCAGTATGTACTCCAATTTAAATGCTGTTTCTTTTACAATGAATTTCTGGAGAGCTTTTACACAGTGGATTGGAGGTCTCGGAATTATATTCCTCCTTCTAGCTCTTTTAAGATCTACTGGTGCCGACGTGATGCGTTTATATCTTGCAGAAGGTAGAGAAGAACGTTTAAGACCCAGTATCAAACATTCTACAAGAGTTATAGTTTATATATACGTATTCTTTACTGCACTTGGAATAATCTTATTTTTGATTGCAGGTATGCCATTATTTGATTCAGTGTTCTACACATTTACTGCTTTATCCACCGGCGGTTTTGGAATGCAGAATACAAGTATTTTATTCTATAACAGTGTCTGGATAGAAATAGCAGCCATGATTCTAATGATGATCGGAGCTACAAACTTCGCCCTGCATTACACCGTTCTTAAAGGGAACTGGAAAGAGTATTTCAGGGATATAGAAACAAAAGTGGCATTTTCACTTATTATACTTTCAACAATCCTTGTGACATTTGTACTGTACAGCCATCAAGTTTATGGAAATGACCTGCTGCTCAACTTCAGATTCGCTTTATTCCAGATGGTATCCGCCATATCTACAACTGGCCTGCAAACAGCATTTTATCCAGATATATTGAGTAAATGGATTGGCCTCGGTACTTTCCTAATGACAATAATTATGATCATTGGTGCAGGTTCTCTCTCTACAGGTGGGGGTATCAAATGGCTCAGACTAGGCGTACTTCTAAAAGGAATTTCATGGCAGGTTAAGTCGTTTATACTGCCAGGTAAAGCCGTAATGGCAAAAAAAATTCACCATGTTACAGAATTAAAAGTCACAGATGATGTTTTGAGAATAACAGGTGCATTCGTATTTACATACCTTGTAATATACATAATAAGTATAGTTATAGTTCTTATATATTATAATGATATATCAAGGGTCATTTTTGAAGTAGCATCAGCTTTAAGCAACGTAGGACTATCAAGTGGAATTATTACACCAGATTCACCGGTTTTAGTAAAATTAGTTTTTATTATAGATTTCTGGGTGGGCAGACTCGAAATATGGCCAGTACTGCTCCTTATAGCCATTGCAATTAATAATGTGGTCAGGAGATAAATAATTGTAGTTAGTTATAAACTTACTAAAAAATTAAGAATTGAGGAGTAAAACTAGCATCTAGACCTATAACCCTTTTTTTAAAAGCATAGGAAAATGCCACGTGGTGGCATATAGACCTATCTATCACTGTTTTGCCGATATCAGATAGACCAGCTTATCCATGGAAATCAGCTTTTTGATAAAAGTTCCTCTGCAGCATCTTCAGCAAGCTGAATCACTTCAGCCTCATCAAGCACTTCTAATACTTTGTTCCTCATTAAGATCTCTCCATTACAGATTACAGTGTCAACATCACCGCCGTTTGCAGAATATACAACATGCGATACAGGATGTCTGAATGGAGTTAAACCCGGAGTTTTCATATCAACAAGTACGAGATCAGCCTTTTTCCCAACTTCAATACTGCCAATTTCATTTTCAAGACCTAAAGCAGCAGCAGCATCAATTGTAGCCATTTCAAGCACTTTTTCAGCTGGAAGCACTGTAGAATCACCAGTGTGTACTTTTTGAAGCAGTGCTGCAAGTTTCATCTCTTCAAACATGTCTAAATTGTTATTTGAGGCTGCACCGTCGGTTCCCAATGATACATTTATGCCGCTTTCAACTAATTTTGAAACTGGAGATATTCCTGATGCTAATTTCATGTTACTTGCAGGGTTGTGGGATAATTTCACATCGTTTTCTTTAATTATTTCTATTTCTTTATCTGAAAGCCATACAGCATGCGCTGCTATAACATCATCTGCTAGGAAACCTATTTCATCAAGGTATTCAAAAGGTCTTGCACCGTAAGACTCCTTTATCTGCCCAACTTCAAATTCAGTTTCAGCCACATGAATGTGGATTTTAAGCCCCAATTTACTTGATTTTTCCCTTACTTCTTTTAATAGTTCTGTTGAACATGTGTAAGGTGCATGTGGTCCAAATGCAACTTTTATTCTACCGTCCGCAGTATCATGGCATTTTTCTATTATCCTCATGGTTTCCCTAAATTCGGCCTTTCTCTTCTCTTCATCCCCAAGGTCAATCATCCCGTGGGACAGCATACCCCTTAAACCAGATTTATCAACTGCTTTCGCCACATCATCCATAAAAAAGTACATATCATTGAATGCGGTGGTTCCAGACTTTATCATTTCAATACATGCCAGTAAAGCACCTGCATAACAGTATTCACCTGTTAAATTAGCTTCTACAGGCCAGATATGATCATTTAACCAAGTGTCGAGAGGCAAGTCATCTGCAAGCCCCCTCATAAGTGTCATTGAAAGATGAGTGTGCGTATTCACAAGTCCTGGCATTAAAACTTTTTTTTCACCATTTATTACCTCATCAGCACTGCATGAGCCTGATTTTTCAGTTATTTCTACGATTTTATCATTCTCTACGATTACTGAACCTTTTTTAATCTTATCGCCCAGTATAGTAACGTTATCTATTAAAATACTTTTTGTTTCCATGGAACCACCGGTTAATATTTAAATTTTAGATTAATTTACATAAATATCTACTATCTTATTTATTAAAGTCTAAAAATACATTTTGCATAAAATAATGGTATTAAATTATAATAGAATTTGTATGATATAAATCATTTAACAACATACGATTACCAAAGTTTTAAAAGTACACATTGTACAATATAAGACAATATTATTGTATTCAATTTCAATTTGGGCATAAAGCCTTTAATAACCTTTATCCAAAATATATAAAGTACATGCCAAATTACTTATAGTAAATAACAAACTAGATTTATAAAATATATACTCCTCAAATTAATTTAATCATGTTTAAATAATCTTTCGGTTATTTAACCGCGACAATCTATGGTTTTTGCATGTTTAAATGTGTAAAACCTGATTTAGCAATAATTTAGTTATTCACTATAATATAATTATTTAATCAATTTTACAGGGAGGACGCATATGCAGTTAAAAATAGCGCTTCCATCAAAAGGAAGGATAAGCGATCCTGCAGTTAAACTTTTAGAAAAAGCAGGGATTGGTATTAAAGATACAGCAAATAGGAAGCTCTTCTCAGAAACATATGATAAAGAAACAAGCGTTATGTTTACAAGGGCTGCAGATATTCCTGAATTTGTTGCAGACGGCGCAGCAGACCTTGGAATAACCGGCCTTGATTTAATAGAAGAAAAAGAAGCAGATGTTGAAATTTTAGAGGATCTTAATTTCGGAAGCGCTAAACTTGTTTTAGCAGTGCCTGAAGATTCCAGAATTAATAACATATTAGATATAGATGACGGTGCCATTGTAGCCACAGAATTTCCCAATCTAACAAAAAAATACCTTGAAAATAAAGGTATAAACGTTAAAATAGTTGAATTAAGTGGATCAACCGAAATTGCACCATTTATAGGTGTGGCTGATATTGTAGCAGATCTCACAAGTACAGGTACAACTCTCAAAATGAATCATCTTAAGATCATAGATACTGTACTTGAAAGCTCCATAAAGCTAATTGCAAATAAAAAAAGTTTTAAAGACAAAAATGAAAAAATAGAAGCCATACGGACAGGTATAAAAGGAGTTCTAGATGCTGAGGGCAAAAAACTCGTCATGATGAATGTTAATAAAGAACACCTTGAAGACGTTAAAAAAGCAATGCCTGGGCTTACAGGACCTACAGTTTCCCAAGTTGTTTCAAATGAAGATGTTGTAGCAGTACAGGCAGTTGTAGATGAACTTGAAGTCTTTAATACAGTAAACAGGCTTAAAAAAATAGGTGCAAAGGATATTCTGGTTGTACCAATTGAGCGGATAATATAAATCGATCTATGAAAGTTATGTAAATAATGTAATTTTTCATGTGAATTATCAACTACATGTTAAGATAATTACCCTATCAAAATTACAATTTAATTAAAGTATACTACATGAGCAAAAATAATCTTATTAACCAGGTTTTTAAGTCATAAAAATAAATAGAGCAATGTCCTAATTCTCATAAGTGATTACATGAAAAAGCTGTTGTGGTGGTTAATTGCCGGAATGAAAGGTGGATTAAACCGTGCTAAGATAATTAAGTCGTTAAATGAAAGACCATATAATGCAAACCAGCTTTCTGAAGAATTACATCTTGATTATAAAACTATAAGGCACCATATTAAAGTTTTAGAAGACAACGGCATCATTAAGTCCACAGGAGGAAAATACGGTAAAATGTATTTTCTAACAGAAAATATGGAAAAAAATTATGATGTTTTCAACGAGATTTGGGAACAAATTGGGAAAAAGTAGATATTTATAATGCAAAAAAATTGAGATAGTAGAGGATATAAAATGATACAAAATTCCACAAACGCAACGCCAAATGGTACAGATATTAGCCCACATTTTACAAATGTGCCAAACGGTAAAAATATGAACCCCGATATTGGTATAGGGCATGGTGCACCACACATAGATAGCGGCATACATGATGGAGGTATCACTTTAGGACCTTTCCATATAGGCCCAAATGGAATTGATATCGGAGGTATAGGAACCTCCTATTTATCTATTGTAGTTGGAATTGCAAACATCTGCTTATTAATAGCGTTGATTTATATCTACATGAAAAATTACAGGCAGCTCAAATCCAAATTTACCATGGGCCTTTTAGTATTTGCTTCGCTATTACTACTTCAAAACGTTGTATCTACCGGATTTTTGATCTTAAATCTGGTTATGGGTATGGGACAGCATGGTTTTGATATAGACAGGCCTCAATTCCCGTTATCTTCCATTAATGTAATCCAGCTTATAGCTCTATCAGTTCTTTTAAAGATCACATTGGACTAAACTTATTTTACCCCTTTTTTAGATTATAATTAAGTATTCATTCCTTTTTTTTAAATATTACCTAAAAAATCAGTATTTTGATATAATTACATCAAATATCATTTCTTTTTTTTAAATCACTTAAAAAAATTAGTAATATTTTGATAAGCTTCTTTTCACAGCAACATTTGGTATAGATTTGGGTATAAATCTGGAATAAATACTTAAATTTAGCACTCCAACATTAAAACGTGAAGTACATGAACCGAATTATTAAAAATCGGGAACAAATAAGTTAAAAGTATAATTACATATATTGAGAGGTTAAATCATCTCACCACCTTTCCATACTGAAATCTCTCAATATAAAATAATGAACTAATTACAGGTGATATCAAGAAAATTAAAAACAGAATATTAATTGCAGGTTGGCGGGCACCTGCAAGTATCCAAATATGTCGCTTAATATCTTCTATGTGAGGCTTAGCCTCTTTGAATCCCCTTTCGCTCATAGAAGATTATATTGCACAGTGGGCGGGTCACCTCCAAAAATCCGTAGGATTTTTGGGGTTACAAAATTCATTCTGAATTTTAATAACCTCCAAAATTTTTTTTAACAAAAAAGTTTTGGGGCCTTCGAAATCTTTGATTTCGGGGCATCGAAACGAAGTTTCGAATGTTTCGGAAATTTTCAATTTTCTTCAACCTCCAATAACCATTCGGTATAGAGGCAAGACAATTTTTTATTTTAATTTAGAATTAATTATATTTTAGCATGTTAATTTTAAAGAACTAGAAAATAAGTTTAAATAAAATTTATCAATTAATTTTAGAGTATAAACTTGAAATTAGCTTTATTTCTACACTAAAAGAATTCATAATATTTTTCAAGCTTCATTTTATAAATTATATCATGCTAAGTTCAGTTTCTTTTATCTACTGCAAAGTCGTTGCAAAATGAAGATTTTAAGATATTTTATATATCTTAAAACCACTTCCACTGAAAATTAATGTCCCATAATTAGATATTATCTGGTTTAAGTTTTGATTTGGCATATCTCCAGATGAGCCTCCTCCATTATTTGGAGCATTTCCACCGCCTGCAGCATTATCTGGATCAGTTCGAGTGGCATTAAACGGAGAAACTTTGTCATTTTGTCCCCTATTTCCTAAACCAGTTGGTGGGGTTCCTGACTTATTCTGTCCAGTTGCATTCCCAAAATCTCCAGGCGGAGACTGTGAAAGCTGTTTCTGGCCACCCGCTGAATTAAATGAATTATCAAAGTTCCACCCCACAAATGGGAATGAATAAGGAAGCAGTGGATTCCATGAATACTCGGAATTTCCTTTTAATTGAGATTGGCTATTTTGTGTCAAAGTAACCGCATATATAGTTCGATTAAAGTATTCTTTCTGAATTTCACTCAGGTTACCTGTTTCTACCTGCATTCCAAGTACATATTCTACCCAGTAACCGGTATGATAATCATTGACAAGTATTATACCATCTGTGTCAATATTATTAGCTGTAAGATTTTCTTTGAGAGAAACCAGGTTATTATACTGGTCCGAAGTGATACTTGGCCCCATACCTGAGAATTCTCCAGTAGCAGTGTAAAAACTTGATACAACGAATATAACTGCTATTAAACTTATTAATCCTAATTTCAAGCTTCTTTTAGAAGGGTATCTTTTTGACAGCCAGTTTTCAATGAATTTTAAGCCCAATGGTACCATAAGGGCAATTGGAACAAATGCCAGCTCTATGAACCTGCTTTTATATTGAGAGTCCACAGAAGGCGCCACAATCAAACTAATTAAAATTACTGTTAGTACCAAATAAGCCCATGATAAAAGTGTCTTTCTACTTATTGCCTTTCTTTCTACATTTATCTTTTCTTTAAGCCCATTATAGAAAATACGTATAGTAACAATCACTCCTAAAATGAAGGGAACAGTTAAAAATATTACTGGACTCATAAAATTTCCTCCAGTTAAATTGGAACTGCTTGTAGATGAATTATTCATGAATGAAAGTACCGTAGTGAATTTAGAGAACATATATGGATATACAGCAAATAAAACTGCTAATCCTACTATAACTGAAATACTGACTATTCCCAATATTTTTAAACCTTTAATTTCTATTTTACCGGTTTTATAAGATATTAAAGCCCAGTTAAGCAGTAAAAGAGAAATAAATAAAATGACTGCAAGTATTCCAGTATAAATGTGTGTAAATATGTTACAGAGAAGTAGTGCAATCGCCAGAGTTCCATATTTTTTCCATTCTTTTGGATTTTCAAGCCACTTAACTGCAAAATATATCAAAAGAAGCAAAAATAAGACACCTACTAAATTCTGCATGAAATCTCCAATCAGCTGAAAGTAAAATACGTTTACAGTTATCAGAAGTGCACTCAAAAGAGCCGGGATCTTAGATCCTATATCAAGCTTTTCATTAAACATCTCTGTAAGTAGAAATGCCGGAAATGCCATAAGTGACCCAAGAAGGGCCATTCCAATTTTTATTCCAAAGAAAGAATTTCCACTTACCAGTACAAATGGGGTAAGTATATAGTAAACAAGTGGGGGATCATTACTGGCAGGAATGCCTGTTTTAAGTATATTTAAAACTTGAAGATCATAAAAAGGGCCGTCCATTCCATAAGATAAGTTATAACGTGTTAATACGTACATATCTAGTATAAATGAGAATATAAATATACTGAATAATGTTATAATCCACCATTTTTCTCTAATTTTGTTTGTAAACATGAAGATTTCGCTCTTTGAAGTTTTTTATAATAATATCTGTGCTCAAATTAAGAGCTAGAAAGAATATAAAGCTTTTCCCAAATTTAGCCCAAAATATGCCGGAATTCCGCTGTTTTTAGATAATAACCCACATACTATTCCAAATTTAGAATTAAATTCTAAAATAGTTATGAAATATTTCTAAAGCTGAAAATAGGATTTTATTTTTTAGTGATCTGTAGCTGTTTTTTATGAATATGTACCAAAATTTGGTAGAGATTTGGGTATAATTAGTATAGATTTGGACTTAAATCTGGAATAAATACTTAACTATGGCTATTTAAACAAAGGAGCATGAAATTCAGGAATTTGATTATAAAAAACATATTCAGGAATAAATCAAGGAGTTTACTGGCAGTATTTGGAATTGCTATAGGCGTGGCTGCAGTGGTAGGACTTGGTCTTGTAACTGACAACCTCTCCACATCTACCCAAAAAGCACTAACTGCCGGTGCTGCTGATTTTTCAGTGATATATGGGACCAATAGTGGAAGTGAAGGGCCCGGAGGGGGCGGAGGACCCTCAGGCAGTATGGGCGGACAGCAGCTGATTAATGAAAGTAAAGTTAGTGAAATCCAACAAATATCTGGTGTTGGTAATGCAACAGGAGTTTTACGGACCAATATTGACTTGAGCGATAACAGCACCAGTAACAGCACTAGCAGCAATAGTACAAGTGAATCTGCAGGCCCACAAGGAAACTTCAGAATGAACATGTACAGTGTAATAGGAATTGACAGCAGTGATCTGAGCATGGACGACATTGTTATAACCAATGGTAATACCTACAGTAATGGAAATGAAGTAATAATAGGTAAAACAGCCGCTCAAAGATTGAATAAAAGCGTAGGGGATACTTTAAACATATCCAATCAAACTTTCAAAATTGTAGGAACCTATGAAACAGGAAACTTCATGGATGACCAGGGAGTGGTTATGTCACTTTCAAAACTCCAAAATCTCACAGGAGACACTGGAGAGGTTTCATTGATCCTCGTTAAGGCAGCAGACGGCACCAGTGCTACAGATCTAGCTGACACCATTGAACAGAAATATCCAAATGAATTATCGACATCGACATCATTATCAGGAATGGACAGGATGAACAACGGGCTTGATGTTATCAACTCGGGCTCATGGGCAGTTTCACTACTTGCAGTCATAGTAGGAGGAATAGTCGTTGTTGTTACTATGATGAAGGCAGTATCAGAAAGAACTCGAGAAATTGGGGTTTTAAGAGCTATTGGGTGGACTAAACACAGAATTATGACGATGATACTGGGAGAATCTCTGGTCCTGTCAGTAATAGCTATCCTGGTTGGATTGGTTGTAGGAATAGGTGTTGTAGAGATCATATCTGCCACCAATCTTATGCGGGGAATTGAACCTGCATTTTCAGCATACCTTCTGCTCAAAGGAATTGGAGTTGCATTATTCTTAGGGCTTGTAGGTGGAATATATCCCGCTTACAGAGCAAGCAGACTAGCACCAACGGAGGCACTGCGCTATGAATGATATAAATGTCATTGAAATCAAAGGTCTCAAAAAAAGCTATGAAGAGGGACAGATAACAGCATTGAACGGTATAGACCTTGAAATTAAAGAAGGGGAATTTGTTTCCATCATAGGGCCGTCAGGTTCTGGGAAATCAACCCTCCTTAACATGATCGGAGCACTTGATAACCCAGACGAAGGCAGTATAAGTGTAGCAGGTACTGATTTAACTCGAAGTGAGGATTTAAGTAAGTTCAGATCAGACGAAATTGGCTTCGTGTTCCAGCTGCATAACCTGATCCCAAACCTTACTGTGTTTGAGAATGTCCAGATCCCCCTGATTGAAACACCTCTTTCAGATGAACAGATGGAAAAAAGAGCTTTAGAACTTTTAAAATCGGTGAATCTTGAAAATAAAATCAATCAAAAACCTACAAAGCTTTCAGGTGGTGAAAGACAGAGGGTTGCGATAGCAAGAGCTCTTGTCAACCACCCATCTATTATTTTAGCAGATGAACCAACGGGATCCTTAGATTCAAAAACACAGGAGATCATTCTGGATTTACTTAAAGATATCCACAAAAAAGAGAATGTAACCTTGATTATAGTAACACACTCTCCAGACGTAGCCACTATGGCAGATAGAATTATAACAGTATTGGATGGTGAAATAAAAGGCTGAAAAGCACATGTTTAATATAAGAAAGCGGCGGGCGGTTAATCTCCGTATATTGGGTGGGAGACTTTTTAAACATGTTTAAGAAGGTGATATCAAAAAACTAAATTGCTAAATTGTATTTTTGTGTGATAATTTAAGCTTCTGTGGTAAAACACAACACATAAAATAGCTACAGGTGGTGATATAAAAAAACTAAAAATTGAATCTTAATTGCAGGGCTGGTGGGAACCCTACAATTTATCCATAAATCATTTAATGTTTTCTCCTATGCGAGGTCATGCCTCTTTTAGTCCCCTTTTAATCATAAGAAACTATTAAGTGAATGAAAATTTGTCCTCTACTTTGTTGGTTCATCCAAGGACAATAGGGCGGGAAAAATCTCAGGTTCAAGAAAATTTTTTGTTAAAGATGTAAGTATAAAACTCCATATTACAGCACTTACAATCAACAGATCATTATTAAAAATCATTTGAAGGCAAATATAAATTACAGGTAATTATAGGCAAAAGTTCTCAAAAACTTTCGGTTTTTGGAACATTCGGAAAACTGTAAGTTTTCCTTCAACCTCCAAAATCTCTGATTTTGGGGCCCTCGAACACTACGTGTTCGGGGCATCGAAATCGTAGATTTCGAATGTTCAGGAAATCGAAGCATGCAAACCTTTCAGATTTGCTGCTCCAAAAATTCCCTCGAAATTCGTAGAATTTTAGAAAAATGCAAGCATTTTTCTAACTCCCAAAAATCGAAGTTTCGATTTTTGAGGATTTCGGGGCATGTGAAAATTGAAAATTTTCACGGTTGAAAATCTACGATTTTCAAACATCAAAAACCGCAGGTTTTTGAAGGCTGTCAAATCTTTGATTTGACGCCACAAAAATCAAAGATTTTTGAAGGCTTCGAATTTTTGAGAGATTTCCTTCAACCTCCTATATTTTAATTTAAAAATATAATTTCAAATTTCTTTTTTTAAGCAACTGCATTAACTGAAATAATCTACTTTAGGGCTTTAAGAAATTGGATAAGAATAGAATTGTTAGACAGCTTATTTAATATGATTTAAAGTAAATTACGCTTTTCTCTTAAAAGTACAAAATATTATTAAATGAATTTTAAGGATTTTAAGGATTTTAAGGCCATTTAATCTAGTTTTAAGACATTTTTAATGATTGGAGTTTTGATTAATTTTTTAGTATTTATTAGATATTGTCTTTATTTGAGTAAAGATCACATATTTAGAATTTTAAAGTTCAGAACATTTAATTAAACTAGGAATATACCAAATTGTTTATACGTTTTCCGTTTCTTCATGAAAATCTAACACCTAATCTACTTTTAAAATTTAAGCATACTGCACAATCCAGTTATTATTTATTAATTAAAAGTAAAATAATTTAAAGGAATTAAACCAGAATATCTTAAAAAAACATTTCAAATAATGCAAAAAGGGACAAATTATGAAAAAAGTGCTTTGGTGGTTAATCCTTGGTACAAGGGGAGGAATAAACCGTGCCAAAATTATTAAAAAATTAAAGGAACGACCTTACAATGCACATCAACTTGCTGAAGAGTTAAATGTCAATTATAGAACCGTTAGGCACCATATAAAAATTTTAGAGGATAGTGAAGTTGTTAAATCTGCTGGAGAAAAATACGGTAAGATGTACTTCCTTTCAGAGAATATGGAAAAAAATTACAGGGATTTTGAAACCATCTGGAAACAAGTACAAGATGGGAAAAAGGATAATTAGTTTATAGGGATTAAAATGGTATTAGAACTATTTGGATTAACATTAATTAAAACAGCAGCTGTTGGTATAGAGATCGCGAATATTGGCATCTTATCAGGATTACTTTATCTTTATATTAAAAGTTACAGGCAGATAAAGATCGGATTTACAGTAGGGCTTATACTATTTGCTTCAGTTCTTTTAATTAGAAGTATTTTAACCATTGCACTTTTAATTATAGATAGTGACATGTTAACAGGCAGACAGGTACTAATCGGTGGCATTATCGAGTTTATAGCGCTTGCCATACTATTAAAGATTACTTGGGACTATTAAAAGCATGTTTGAAAACTATAAAGTTATATAAAATGATAAATTCCTAAATTAATGTTTTTAACCCTGTAACTGCGAAAAATAGTCCTTTAGGATAGTTATTTAAAAGTTAAAAATTCAAAAAAAATAGAATAGTAAATAGCTACCTAAAACGATAACGATGCATATTTACCATATATTGTTGCAGTCGATGTTTTCCAGTTATTCACAACTCCAAAAGAGTTTCTAGAACTGGTTGCATCTGCTTTATACCATTTACCATTTACATATACTTCTGCCCAGACATGACCATACCAGCTACCGCTTGAAAATTTACAGTAACCATGCACATATCGAGCAGGCAATCCTGAAGCTCTTGAAAGAGCAACTAGTAAATGAGCAGTGTCACAACAATTTCCCGTTTTTTTAGAAAGAGTACCTACAGCTCCGTACTTAGTATTGTAATAGAAAGAATAACCTATTTTATCCCTTACATAGTTATATACTGCTACTGCCTTGGCATAACTAGATGTTTTACCGCTTGTAATTGACTTAGCCTTTGATTTTATAGTAGTACTGGTTGACTGACAGTTCGTTGTAGCTTTTAGATATTTTGTTAATGAACTGGATGTACTAGAAGTAGAATTTGAACTATTGGTTGTATTAGATTTACTGGACGTACTAGATGAACTAACGCTACTCGAGCTAGAAGTAGTCGTACTGGATGTTGTAACTTTTTTGTATGTTATTACCCATTTATACTTCCAGGTGTATTTCCACTTGTATTTCCACTTGTATTTCCACTTACCGTGATACTTATACCATGATTTATACCATGACTTATACCAGGATTTATACTTTACTTTTGTATATACCTTTTTATATACGGTACTAGCCGCATTTACCTGTACTCCCATCGATTTTTGAGTTTCTGCAACTGAAACTTCATTTACATTGTTTGAATCACCGATAACAGTCGTCTGTGATTCGTCTAAATAACTTAACCCATTCGAAATGGGCAAAATGCATAATGCTAACGCTAACAGGCCAGCAAATGCAAAACGCGAATCTCGCTTAATTGTACCGCCTCCAAATGTCTGAAAATTTACTATAAAGATAATAAATTTTTCCGCAAATTTAATATATAGTTAGACTAACGTCTTTAAATCAATTTTCAGACATTATTATGTTCTAAAAAGAAGCATATATAAATATTTTGATTCAAAATGACCATAAAAGATTTATTATAATCCTTTTATTGTTTTAAAAACGTATTAGAGATATTTGTCATGAAGATAAATCAATATAAGCATTCAGTTACTTATTTAAGAAAATAAAGCCATAGTAAATGGTATTTACATAAAAGGGAACATTTGAATATGTATTTACATTACATTACTCCCCTCAATTAAATAAAGCATTATAATAGGCTATTTTTTCCAAAAAAAGGCATAATATTGCTATTTTTCATAATTAAGGCGTGTTTAAACTAAATTGTATTCCAATCACAGACATTTGCATTATGAGTCCTGAGTTTAAACTATTAAACATAGAGTAAACTTAATTTAAAAAGATATATATAAATAAAAGCCATTTTTACCCATATTTTAAATCTAAAAACAAGAATACATGCCATAAATACATATTACTTAAAATCAGCGCTTTTTATGTTAATTTATAAAAGGATTTGTAAAAGATTTGTATATAATTTACACCTAATTTTGAAAAACTTATTTAAATACTGGTTATTAAAAAAATGGCTGTCAGTTAAGTATTATAAAATTTCAGACAGGAGTATTGAATCATGAATTATTTAGGATTAATTATAAAAAATCCATTCAGAAATAAAACAAGAACCTCCCTTGCAATTGTGGGTATTGCAATTGGGATTGCAACTATTGTAGCACTGGGCCTTGTCACCAGTGGTCTTCAGGCATCCACACAAAGCACCCTTAAAGCAGGGGCTGCTGAAATTACAGTAACACATACTGGTTCTAACGAATTTGGATCAACATCAGGCAGTATAAATGAAAGCCGTGTGACAGATATCCAAAATATAAGCGGCGTTAAAGAAACCGCAGGTATTTTAAGGGCTACAGCCAATATAGAAGGCAGTTCAGGCAATGGCCTTTCCATAAGCGGTATAGACAGCAGTAAACTAAATCTCATGGGAGTAGACAGTGTAAATGGGACGATCTACTCAAATGGAAGTACAAACGAGATCATACTAGGTAAAACAGCTGCTGAAGATCTTAACAAGTCAGTTGGAGATAATATCACCATATTTAATAAAAACTTTAAAATTACAGGAATATACGAGACAGGTAGTTTCATACAGGATGCAGGAGCATTTATGTCTTTAAATGCACTCCAGAATTTAACCAGCAATGATGGTAAAATCAGTACCATTGCAGTTAAAGTAACTGAAGATGCCAATGTTACAGATGTAAGTCAGCACATTGAAGATACTTATCCTAACGAATTATCAACAGTAACAGCAGCAGATCAGGCAGGCAGAATAAATGACGCATTGGGGGCCATTAACACAGCCACATGGGCAATTTCACTCCTTGCAATAGTTATAGGTGGAGTTGGAGTTATCAATACCATGATAATGTCAGTATACGAGAGAACACGTGAAATTGGAGTTCTAAAAGCTGTAGGATGGAGAGGCAGGAGAATACTCGGTATGATACTGGGTGAATCAATTGTACTTACCATCATGGCAGCTATAGTCGGCACTATTATAGGCGTAGTAGGCGTTGAAGTCCTTCTATCATATTCTGCAACATTTGGAACCATGATTAAACCAGTATTCTCGCTTGATCTGTTCTTAAGAGCATTTGGAATTGCATTCCTTGTAGGAATCATTGGAGGAATCTACCCAGCTTACAGAGCAAGCAGACTAGCACCAACGGAGGCACTGCGCTATGAATAATGAAAACATTATTGAGATTAAAGGCCTCAAAAAAAGCTATGATAAAGGCAAAATAAAAGCTTTAAATGGAATAGACCTTGAAATTAGAAAAGGAGAATTTGTTTCCATTATAGGGCCGTCAGGTTCCGGAAAATCAACTCTACTTAACATGATCGGGGCACTTGATACTGCTGGTGAAGGCAGCGTCGAAGTAGCAGGTATTGACCTGACCAAAACCAAGGATCTAAGTAAATTTAGATCACAAGAAATTGGCTTTGTGTTCCAGCTCCATAACCTGATTCCAAATCTAACAGTGCTTGAAAATGTCCAGATACCCATGATCGGGACTTCCATTTCGGGTAAAGACATGGAAAAAAGAGCTTTAAAACTTTTAAAATCAGTAGATCTTGAAGACAGGATCGATCAAAGACCAACCAAACTATCAGGCGGTGAAAGGCAACGTGTAGCTATAGCAAGGGCATTAGTTAACAATCCCTCTATTATTTTGGCGGATGAACCAACAGGAGCTTTAGATTCTAAAACAGGAGATATTATTTTAGATCTTCTTAAAGATCTACATAAAAAGGAAAATGTAACTCTTGTTATGGTAACACACGAGCCATACGTTGCAAATATGGCCGACAGGATCATTACAGTGCGTGACGGTAAAATTTTAGAGGAGAAAACGAACAATATAACTTAAACTTTAAAGAGTGGGCGGGAACATCTCCAATGTATCAAAATTGAAGCATTCGAAAATCTATGATTTTTTGAACAGCGAAATTGAAAATTTCGCATGCTTCAAATATATGATTTTTGATAGATTTTGGTACCATAACCTCCTTTCTTCTTACGGCGGGATTCTCTTTAAAGATTAAATTACTCATACATAGTGGCTTTAAATCAAATGAAATACAAAACAGTATAAACACATTTATAGGAGATAAAATGGACTTAATAACACATTTTTTAGTACCTTACATCATTCTAGCAGCAATTGGTAGTAAGAATAAACTTGCAGGAGCCTTTGGCGGTATTTCACTTGATTTTGACACTATTTTTGTTACATGGATTGGATTGTTATCTCCCCAACTTTTCATTTTTGCACACAGGGGAATTACACACTCTTTTGTATTTGCACTCGTAACATCTACCCTCTTTTTGTATGTGTTATCAAGAAAGCAGATAAATGGATTTATCAGCAGTATTATAAAGCGTGATATATCCGTTGAATTTACAAAAACTACCATTGCACTTGCATATTTTGGGGCACTTATACATTTATTCCTCGATTTCCTAACAACAAAAGGCATTCCACTATTTTATCCCCTTTCAATTACCAGGTATGCTGCAGAAATATACCCTGCAGTTGACATGATAATAACCATTCTGGCAGTGGTTACACTACTTGTGATTTACCTGAAAGTAAATCAAAAGTATAAAAAAGTTACCATGGCAGTTTTTATGATTGTTTTAGTATCATTTGGATGTATAATGGCTTATGAGAAATCAAATGCAATTAGTGCCGAGACTCTAACTTTAAACTCAAGCTACAATCATTTATCCACTTATCCAACCCAGGACATGTTTATGTGGGACGTTGTAAAAAGCAATTCACAAAACAGCAGTTACATAGTATCAAAGTACAACACCCTGCAAAATCAGGAATCAAATATCAGGACATATAATACCCCTTCAATTAAAAATGGACCTTATATATCCGCACAAAATGCCATTAATACCGCGAATAACCTTCCAGTTGTTGAAAGATTTAAATGGAACTCATATTATGCCTTAATCAACGCAACATACAGTTCAGGAGAATGGAAAATAACTTACTATGATATCCTGAATTCATGGACTGGAAACAATATAACAGTTACAGTACCTACTTAATGGAGCTAACATGACAATAGAATTATTAGGATATAGAGCAGCGGAAATTGGAGCCATATGCGTAGAATTTTTAAATATGGGCCTTTTATCCGGGTTAATTTATCTTTATATCAAAAGTTACAGGCAGATAAAAATTGGGTTTACAATTGGCCTTATGTTATTTGCCTCATTCCTGTTACTTAGAAGTATCTTTGCCGTTGCTCTTTTAATTTTAGATAGTGATATGATTTCCGGCAATCACGAATTTTTAAGCAGCATTATAGAGTTCATAGCACTTGCCATACTCCTAAAAGTTACATGGGATTATTAATCCATTTTGATTTAAAATAAAAAAAATTTGTAATTTTAAAATCAGTTATTTTCTACAAATTACATACGTCCTGAAAAAAATTCAGATTTTATTGGATATAAAAAGTTGAGAAGCTAATTTATTAGTTTTGTTTTGCATAAATAGATATCATTAACTCCAGAGTGATTAAGGTGAATTTATGAAAATTATAGGATTTTTAAAGGATAATCATAAAAAAACAGGGTTATTAAAAGGCAATAATATAACAGAACTTTCGTGCTCAACCATAGAAGCAATTAACTCCAGAAACATCGGAAAGTTCCAAAAAGATACTAACTATGAAGTTGAAGAAGTGAATATATTGCCCCCAGTCTCACCCTCTAAAATTGTGTGCGTTGGCTTGAATTACAGGGACCATGCAGCTGAACTCAATATGGACCTTCCAGAAGAACCCATAATATTTATAAAACCCCCAACATCAGTAGTTGGGCATTTAGATGACATAATCTATCCTGCCTCAAGCAGTCAAGTTGATTTTGAAGGTGAACTTGGCATTGTCCTATCTAAAGAAGCAAGAAATGTGAAATCAGAAGATGCTGCAGATTATATAGGAGGATATACTGCATTAAACGATGTAACAGCAAGAGATTTACAGAGAAAAGACGGCCAGTGGACAAGGGCAAAAAGCTTTGACACATTTTGTCCCATCGGGCCATGTATTGAAACTGATTTAGATCCAATGAATCAAAATATTTCACTTAAACTCAATGGAGAATTTAAACAAAAATCAAACACTGAAAACATGATATTTAATGTTTATGAACTCGTTGAATTCATATCCGATATAATGACTCTTAAAACTGGTGATGTAATTGCAACAGGAACTCCTCCGGGTGTTGGTCCCATGAATACTGGAGATACTGTTGAAGTCGCAATTGAGGGAATTGGAATGCTTAAAAATTTTATAAAAAAGGGTTAAAAAAATAGTAAATTTATGCTTAAAATTCGTTTAAGCAGTTTTAATTAATTATTTTTTCCCAGTTAATTCTTCAACTTCGTTTTTACCTTTTGCGAGCTCTTTGACCTGTTCTTCATCCATTCTTAAAAGCATGGTCTGGAATTCTCCAACATGGGTTTTTTCTTCTTGAGCCACATCTGTAAGAACCGCCTTAAGATCTTCATTGTCAGTCATGTCTGCCATCTGCTCATAAAGGTTAATAGCATCCAGTTCTGCCATTATAGCTACTCTTAGAAGTTCTTGGTCTAGGTTTTGATTTTCTCTTTTTATTTTATTAATATCTATAGGTACTTTAGAAAACATTCTTTTACTCCCTTAAGATACAATTTAAATTAGATTGCTCATGGATCGAATATTATGTGTTATTCTCATAAACTGTTGATTAAATCAACTAAAATTTTGTACATATTGTCATGAGCTTCAAAATTCCATTATTTAATATGGATCTAATATTTTTTATATTTTATCATTTTTCAAATTTAAAGTGTAAAATCTGTTTAAATGCAAATTAATGACATATTAAATTTAATTTGCTCAAAAAAAGTAATAATATTTGACAAAATCAGATTTAAATGAATCAATCATGCCAATGTAACGAAAATAAGAATTAAATTTGAAAGTCACTATAATAAACCACTATGAAATTTTTCAGCACTTCAAACCCAAAAATTATTTCTCTATTTCGCATTTGACACTTTTTCATCATTTGAAGGGATTAAAAAAGTTAAACCCATTGTTATCAATGATAACACTGCTAGAATAACAAAAACAATCTGAAAACTTCCAGTAATGTCCAGAATTTGTCCAGTCATACTTGGCCCAATTACCGCACCGATATAACCAATTGCTACAACAACACCGCCAGCGACCCCTGCATGCTTTTTTGGCATGATTTCTACAGGTAAACTGAGCAATGTGTTAAAACGTAAGATGTTTATAACTCCCGCAATTGCCATTATAAAGCAGATGGCCAGTTCAGAGGCATATAATATCCATATTGCAAGGAAAGCAAATATCAAACTGGGCACCCATATAAGCAGTCTTTTTGATATATTGCCCCTTGAAAACAGCATGGGTATCAATATTACAGTCGGGACACCTACCCACAGCATAACTGATGTTAACAACCCAGTAAGGCCCAAACTAACTCCTTTTTGCAGTAGGTAAGTTGGAAGCCATCCAGACCATGTATAAAAGAATATATTATGGAGCAAAAGTATAAAAGCCAGAAGCCATAGCGTTTTATCTTTTAATACATCCTTTAGCCCTACAGATCCTGTTTGTTCAGATTCAATTTCGGCACTTGGACAAGGTGGTTCACGTACCGCGACCCACCACAAAATTGTTGCAATTACGAGCGGTACACTCCACACATAAAAAACACCCTGATAGCTGTTAGTTAACGGATAGATCAATGGAACTGTAATGGCCAGAGCTGTCCCAATACCTGCAAGTAGTCCGAAGCCCGTGATAAATCCCATGACAGAACTTGTCTGCTGGCTGGAACTGCATGATCGAGCGAGTTTTGGTAGGTTTGCAAATGTACATCCCATTCCAAGCCCAAAAATGAGCGAAAATATGAGTAACCCAGAATAGGTTGATGCTGTTCCCCTAAGCACAGCGCCAATACATGCAACAATGGCACCAATCCCAATTGCCCTTTTTAAACCTATCCTATCAGCGATAATACCTGCAGGAATTGCCACTATAGCTATCATAAGTATTGGGGCACTGAAAAGTAAACTTGTCTGGAAATGAGAGATATGCAAATTTGCAGATAGTATAGTTCCCATTGGCGGAGTAACAAACAAAAATGCCCAAGTACAGAAATTCAAAACTATTGCAATTATAATAATATTCCAGGGTATTTTATAATTATTATTAAAGTTGCTGTTATCCATTTTATGCATCTCTTAAACAATTTTTATCTGTATTGCGCTTATCCAATTGTAATTTTAACATATTAATATAAAATTAAGCTAGATAATTACAGCTGCACAAACTCTGATGATTATTTCATAATAAGATAAAAAAATGTGGTTTTTATCAAAAATCAATTAAAATTAAAAAAAAGAGTATATCCCTTTGATATTACTCTATATAAATAGCAGGCTTGTAAGGCATTGCATTTTTGAACTTACCCTTTGGATCATAGGTAGGTTTTTCATATACAATCACTTCTGCACCTGCTTCGCTTGATAAGAAGTCCAGTGATTCCTCAATAATGGAACACTCATCAATTTGGCCCACATATTTAATTTTAGTTACTTCTCTTGCCACTTTCTTTGCAAAGTCTGCAATTTCTTTTTTATTATCATGCAGATTTTGTTTTATGGATTCTCCCATTATTCTACCTATATCCGGCCTTCCAATATCTTTTGCAATTTCGAATACCTTCCATTTCCACTCAGGAGCTACATAGATGTGGATTTTATTTGGTTGAGTACCTGTGATTTTCTTTATTTCGTTTATATCACCTGCAAGTCCCTGTACAATTTCCTCGGCCTTCTGAACTTTTTCATCTATTAAGTCCTCATTATATTCAGGCCACTGTGCATTTGATACAAATCCTTCCCCATCAAGTTTGCTCCACAGTTCTTCAGATGTATGAGGTACAAATGGAGACATTAAACGTATCCAACCGCCTAATATGTATGTTAAAACGTTTGAAATTTCTTCTTTTGCCTCTTCATTCTCTAATTCATGTTCTATACGATGGAAGTAATGATCAATATCCTTTTTAAAGATGAATAATAATTCCTGCAGTGCTTTTCTTGTCTGGAATCCTTCAAGGGCCTCTGTTGCATCTTTAATTCTCATATTAAACTGACTTAAAATCCAGTTATTTATGGGCTTTTTAACTTCCCCTAACTCAAAGTCTTTTAAAGATACAGGATATCCTTTAATTTCAGCCACGCGATCTGCAAATTCTGAAAACCATTCTAACCGTCTTTTAGTCCCTTTTACTTCATTTTCTCTCCAGTCGAAGTCTTGCCATGGTTCTGCAGATGCCATTAAAAAGAGCCTTACCACATCTGCTCCGTAGGTCTCTATAGCGTCATTCAAGAGGATTACATTTCCTTTTGATGATGACATCTTGTTTCCTTCAAGAAGACCCATTCCAAAGACTACAATACCATTCGGCCACTTGTATTCAGGGAATATTGCGGAATGGTGGAACATGTGGAATGAAAGGTGGTTTCCAACCAGGTCCTTAGCTGAAAGTCTCCAGTCCAAAGGATACCAGTAATTAAATTCATGCTTGATATCTTCAAAGAGCTGACCTTCTATCTGGCCAGAATACTTCTGGAGGTCTAAAAATACATCGTCAAAGAATGAATCATCAAGATCTTCTGGATCAACATCCTTCATGTACTTTGCAATTGTATAATAAGCCATATAAATAGTAGAATCGCTTAAAGGTTCTATTAACCATTGATTATCCCATGGCATTTTTGTCCCAAGCCCAAACCGTCGGCTGCAGGCCCAATCTTCTAACCATCCAATATAATATTCAAAATTAGCCCTTATTTCTGCAGGGACTATATTTTCTTGAGCAAGGCAGTTATATGTGCTCTGTTTCCACTGTTCATCAGAATATTTAAGGAACCACTGGTCTTCAAGTATCTTAACCACACATTCTGTACCGCACCTGCATACAACAGGTTTTTCTGCAAAGTCATACATTACATCCCCTTTTTTGGCTTCAAGAAGATTTTTTATAACCTCATCCCTTGCAGATGGTACTTTTAAGCCGTCATAATCAGGAATATTTGCCATAACTCCCTTTGCATGTTCCAGTTTATACAGTTCATTTGTGGCGTCAGAAAGTCTTGGATCTTTCTGGTTTTTAACACCGAACTTTTCAATTATTTCTTGAGCAGGGAATTTCCCAAAGCCTTCAAGCTTTACAATGCTGATTGGCTCTATTTTTTCCACTTTATTCCCTATATCATACTCTTCAAGCAGTTCTTCGTTCTCTTTGAGATCTTTAAGTGCTATGTAGTCTGCAGGAGCGTGTGCTGGTACGGAATAAACAACACCAGAACCATATCCAGGATCTACAAATGAAGCAGGGAGTATAATGTGTTCTTCGTCAGTTAGAGGGTTTTTTACATATTGCCCTATTAACCCATTTGCATCAATAGAAGAATCAATGACAGCATCCTTTTTTTGATGGATGATGTTATCAAATGCTTTTTTAGTTATTATCCAGCTTTCGCCGTATAGTTTTACACGGATGTATTCTTCATCTGGATTTAACCATAAATTAGTAGCTCCAAAAAGTGTTTCAGGACGGAATGTTGCAGCTACAAGGTAGTCGTCACCTAACTTGAATTTGACAAGGGTAAGCTCGTTTATTGCAACACCTTCCCCTTCCAGAAGGTCGTGGTCCCCTACAGGGTTCATTTCTTCTGGACAGTATTTTACTGGATGTTTTCCTTTACCAATGTATCCTTTGCTTTTAAGTTTTCTAAACTGCCATTCCACGAATTTTTTGTAATGAGGGTCTGTAGTTCTGAATTCCCTTCTCCAGTCTATTGAGTAACCCATACTCTGCATTACATCGTGGTATTCAGTACTGAAATATTTTACAATATATTCAGGGTCTGTAAATTTATTGAGCTCTTCTTTTGAGACTTTATGGACATTTTCATAGATATTTAATGTCCATGGGTCTTTCCTTTCAATTCTTTTTGCAATACCTATAACTGGAGCACCTGTTACATGCCATGCCATTGGGAAAAGAACATTATAGCCCTGCATTCTTTTAAACCTTGCATACACATCAGGCACTGTGTAAGTTCTTCCATGTCCTATGTGCATTGCTCCGCTTGGATAAGGATATGCTACTGTTAGAAAAATTTTCTCTTTATTATCAGGATTAGATTCAAATAAGTGTGATTCTGCCCATTTTTTCTGCCATTTCTTTTCTATTTCGTTCAAGTAATCACCTAAAAGTAATTAATTCGTATTATTCTGTAATTTTATCTAATTTCACCATCTAAATAATCTAAATACTCTTTAGAACCTTCGATTATCGGAATTGCTAAAATAGCAGGATTTTCATAACTGTGAATTTCTTTTACTCTTTTTATAATATTTTCTATGTTGTTTACCTTAGTTTTTACAATGAGAATAGATTCTGTATCTTCTTCTATTTTCCCTTTCCACCAGTACAAAGACTCAATTGTAGATATTATATTTATACAACCTGCTAATCTTTCTTCAACAATAGTTCTTCCTATTTTCTTAGATTCTTTCTCTCCAGATGTGGTTATATAAACTAAAGCATACATCATTTACCTCTTTTAAATAAAAAAAATTTAAAATAAATTTAATCAATCTCAATAAGGGAAGGTGAGGATAACTTATGTTTTGATGATTCCACCATGTTTTTAACCCTTAAAACTTCATCTTCTTCAATTTTAAGGCGCTCTGCAATATCGGGAATGCTCAAGTTTTCATCGACCATGAGGTACAGTATTTTATCTAAAAGATCATATGTGATTCCAAGCTCATCTTCATCAGTTTGCCCTGTCCACAAACCTGCAGTAGGTGCTTTTTCAATTATATTTTTAGGAACACCAATATATTCAGCTATTTCTTTTACGTGGGTCTTGTAAAGATCACCTATCGGTAAAATATCCACTCCACCATCCCCATATTTTGTAAAATAACCCACTAATAGCTCAGTTTTATTTCCAGTTCCCATAACTAACCTATTCATTGAATTTGAATGGTAGTAAAGAAGCATCATCCTTATTCGTGCTTTTAAATTTCCATTTGCAAGTGCACTGCCGCTGCACTCAGGGCACAATTCTGGGAAAGGTTCAATTAAAGGGTCTATATGTAAATTCTTGTATTTTATTCCTAAATTTTCTGCAACTGCCTTTGCGTCTTCTATATCCTCTTTAGATGTAGTTTCACTTGGAAGTATTAGTCCAAGTATATTATCACTTTTTACTACCCTTGCACAAAGGTAAGCTGCTGTTGAAGAATCGATTCCCCCACTAAGCCCTATAACTAAACCATCGGCTTTTGATTCTTCTAATTTACTTTTTATGAAGCAGCATATTTTTTCTACAGCATTTTGCGCATCTAATTTGGGAAATTTAAATTCTCCTTCCATCTTAATCACAGTTTACATTTTAAAGATTCACTTATCAGTATGTTTATAATTCTTTAAATAAGACTGTTTTTATAGGATATATTTTAAGAGTATCCTTTTTTACAGTATACAAGTTGATATGCCGATATAGTAAAATTATAATCCAGAAATTAGATGGGTTTAAACTTACTTAATAAAAAAAATATTTTAAGAACCCTTTAAAAAAATTAACTTATGTGGGGAAAAATGAAGTTATTACAAGGCTTATACTTAGCCCCATCACGATTACAACTGTAGCCCATGCTATATAATTAAATAATCTTGAATTTACATGTTCCCCCATTATGCGTTTATCATTGATAATTAACAGCATCAATATAAGTAAAAAGGGCAGTAAAATACCGTTTGCAACCTGTGAAAGGTACAGTATAGATAGAAGCGGCACATTTGGAAGCATGATAACTATGACTGCCAGTATTATAAGCCCAAGATATAATCCATGGAATACTGGGGCTTCTCTAAAACTTTTAGAAACACCTGCTTCAAACCCTAAGCTTTCACACACATAGTATGCTGTAGATAACGGTAGGATACTTGCTGCAAATAGGGATGCATTTAAAAATCCAAACGCAAACAGTAAACTTGCATATTGCCCTGCAAGAGGAACAAGTGCAGTTGAAACATCTACAACATCATTAACCTGAATCCCATTGGCATTTATAGTGGCTGCACATGCTATCACTATAAAAAACGCCACGATGTTTACGACTATTGCCCCAAATACTGCGTCTAACTTTGAGTATTTTAGATTCTTTAATGTTATTCCCTTCTCTACAACAGAAGATTGAATGTAAAACATCATCCATGGAGCTATAGTTGTTCCAACCAGTCCTATAATCATGGTAATGTAAGCAGTGTTTAAAGATATCTGAGGCACTACCAGATTATGCGCAGCTAGAGCCCAATCGGGCTGTGAAAGGTATCCTGCTACAATATAAGATAGATAAACTAATGAAGCTAACAAAAATACCTTTTCGACACTTTTATAAGTGCCCTTAACTACTAAAAGCCAGACAAATAATGCAGCTACAGGTAATGCAACGAATTTAGGAACTCCAAATATTCCGCTGCTTACAGCAATACCTGAAAATTCAGCTAAAATATTACCCATATTAGCAGCAAGCAGGGCAATCATCATTACAAATGTAAGTTTTAACCCTACCTTTTCACGTATCAAGTCTGCAAGCCCTTTACCCGATACAATACCCATTCGTACGCCCATTTCCTGAATAATAGCTAAAGCTATAATCATTGGAATAAAAAGCCAGAGCATATCATATCCAAACTGGGAACCCGCCAGTGAATAGGTTGTGATGCCTCCAGCATCGTTGTCAACGTTGGCAGTTATTATTCCAGGACCCATCACTGAAAGAAACACTATTAAACTCAAAATAATAGGGTGTTTAAATACTCTTGTAAAAATTCGAATATCCATTTAAGCCCCCCATTATCTTCCAAACATTCTTGGAACGTGTTTTTTCCATGCAGTAGGCAGTACAATATCTATAGCATCATCAACAGTAACAACACCCTGAATCCTATTTTCGTCTTTAACTACAGGAAGGGCGAGTAAATTATATTTTGCAATTTTTTTCGCCACATCATGCTCTTCCTCCATAACGTCCACTGATATTATGTCTCTATGCATGACTTCTGCAATTTTTTGCTCAGGATCAGCAAGCAGCAGCTCCCTTAAAGACATGACCCCTATTAATGAATTAGAATTAGATAAAATATAGATATAATAAATACTTTCCACTTCTCTGGCCATTTCCCTAAGTGCGTTAAGAGTTTCACGTGCTGTAAGGCCATCTTTAACTGATGCAAATTCTGTGGTCATTATTCCACCAGCAGTGTCTTCCGGATATTTTAAAAGGGATTCCACATCCTTTGCTTCTTCAGGATCCATTAATTCAAGTAATTCCTGCGCCCGGTCGTCTGAAAGTTCACCTATTAAATCAGCTGCATCGTCAGGTGACATCTCTTCAAGGATGTCGGCAGCCCGTTTAGTTTCCATTTCCTCAAAAAGGCTGACCTGCCTTTCAGGAGAAATTTCTTCGAGAGCATCAGCTGCAACTTCATCATCAAGCGAATTTAAGATGGTAATTGAGTCATTGATACTCAGCTGGTCCACAATTTCCGCTATGTCTGCAGGGTGAAGTTTTTTTAAGCTGTATTCCGGCACTTTTAATTTTAAACGAGAGATATCACTTTCAAGTACATCCACATCCATCCAAGATATATAATCTTCTTGAAGGTTTATTTTAAGGCTGCTTGCGATCTTTTCAATGCCAAGGCGCCTTAGTATACCTTTGAAGCTTATATCTACCCCTATAAGTCTGTAGTATCCTCGGGTAGTTGACAATTGGAGATCGTTGATCCTTCTTATTTTTTTACCTTCCAGATCAACAACCTGTTTATCGAGGACGTCTTCTACAAGTTTAATATCCCTTTTTTTAAGCTTATACTCTTTAATATCCTCAAGTTTAACTTTAAGCTTAATCTCTTTGTTTATATGATCCACATCTTCCCATGAAACAAGTATATCTTTTTTACCGGACGTACGTATGCTTACTGCCTCAACCAGCGGGTAAAGTATATTTACTGATACTATAAAGTCTTTGAACTTTCCAATTTTGTTGCCGTCAAGGTCAACTATCGTTTTTTTCATGATTTCACTTAGAAAACGCATCGTACCATCCTCCAATTAAATACTGCGATCACTCCGTCCCTGGGATTATGGGAACCATATCTTCCTTAACACGCTCCATTACAATCATTTCAGTTAAATCTTCAACACCATCAACTGAACGGATCTTGCTGTTTATTAATTTATTGAGCTCTCCAATACCTGGAACCCAAACTTTAATGAGAATATCGTACTCTCCCGATACACTGTATACTTCTGATACCTCCTCAAGCTTTGATAGCTCTTCTTTAACAAATTCATGCTTTTCAGATTCTGTTTGAATTATAATTATGGCAGTTATGCTAAGGCCAATTTTTTGCCAGTCGGGTATCATTGTATAACGCTTTATTACATCTGCCTCCAGCTTTTTAAGCCGGTTGGAGATGGTCGCATCAGGAACATCAATTTCCTTTGACATTTGAGATATTGTAATTCTCGAATTCTTAATTAAGGAACGGAGTATAGCCGTGTCTATATCATCCATTGTTTATCCAACACCTGTTTGGTTATTGCAGATTACTGTATACCAATGATCACTTATAAAGGTTTGGGAAAATTACCAACATTTTTGTAAAAGTTGAGGATTTTTCCAAAAGCATGTGAAATCTTTGGAAATATCAAAAAATATAATAAATTACACTAAATTTTTATTAATTATAAATGAAAAATGTTCATTTTTTCAGGTAATTATTAGAAAAAAATAGATTTAAACTCAGAAGAATTTACAAAATTAAATAAAAATAAAGTAAAAAGAATTCAAAAACCTGTAATTTCAGGTTTTCAAATAAAATTTAGTTAGAAGCGGGGTTAGCTTCTGGTTCGCCGTAGAGAATATCTGCAATGTGGGTAAGCTTATCCATACCTTTAACTTCTTCTGTCTGAAGAGGTATTTGTGCTATAACCTGGTTTCCAAACTTCTGCTGGATAGTTTTAAGACGCTGTTCTTGTATTTTACGTCTTGCAGCACAGAACTCACAGTCAGCTTCTTCTGGCTGGATCTGGTTTACAATAACACCATCAGCAGTTATGTTGTACTTGGCAAGAGCTTCCATAGCCCTTTCCGATTCATAAATTGACATTTCTTCAGGTATAACAACGGTCTTGAAAGAAGTCCTTTCAGGATCGGCCATAACGCCTCTTGCTTCGCGTATTCTCTTTTTGGTTTCTTCCATGTCCTCTAAAGCACGGTCTTCTTCTTCTTCATCACCCATAAACGGCATGATGTTTTTAAATGCTTTGGCCATACTTCCAACCTGACGCCTGATTTTAATCATCTTTCCAACCCATGAATCCATCATTTCAGGGAAAGAAAGTAATCTTAAAGTGTGTCCTGTTGGTGCAGTATCAAATACAACGATGTCATACTCATCAGTAGTCATGTACTGCATGAATTTATCAAATGCGGCTGTTTCATCAATACCTGGAGCCATTGAAGCCATATCCATTTGATCTTGGAGCATTCCCATATCCATACCTGGATTCATTGCTTTCTGTTGCTCCATCTGTGCTTGATATTCTTGCATAGCAATTTCAGGATCGATTTCCACTGCTTCTAGATTTTCAGCTATTGGTGTTGGGTTGTGTCCTATATTTTTCTCATAAGAGTCAGAAAGGGAGTGTGCAGGGTCTGTAGAAATTACAAGAGTTTTTTTACCCTGTCTTGCAAACCATAATGCTGTTGCAGCAGATACGGTTGTTTTACCGACTCCTCCTTTTCCACCTATAAATACAAATGTTGTTTTTCCTTTGTTGAATTTAAAAAGGTCTTTAAATGCCATTTTAATCCTCCATAACTATATTGATAAATCAGTAAAAAAACTAGATTTTATTATAGTTACATTATGTTCTTTTTATATTTAACCTCTCCCAAAATAATTTTTTTATAACCTCAAAACTTGCGATTTTGAAAAGCTAATTAAGTGAGCAGCACTTTAGAGAGGGCCATACTTCTTTTAATTTATAAGGCAAATAATAAATATTTTGCTTATCATACATAAGAAAATACTAAAATTGATATATTACTTAATTAATTTAAAGGGGGATAATATGGCAGGGCAGGAAAAACCATTAACAATTCAATTTCTTATACCTGATTTTGAAGTTGGGGTAATTAAGGAACCACTAAGTGGTGAAGCAGAAGAGTATGAAGGTGCAATGGAAGATATGAACAGATATCTCATTGGACAACCCCAAAAGCTGGATTTTGATAAAGTCCAGAAAGAATTTAATGACCGTTTAGTTGAAGTTTTAAGCCTTTTATCAGAATCAAAACCAGTACTAAATGATTTTCAAGTAGATAAAGTAACTTTTTCAGTTGGTGTTAATTTAGACGGGAAAGTATCCATTTTAGGATCCAGCGGAATATCTGTAGGATCTGAATCTGGAATTCAAGTTACTTTAGCGCGCAAATAAATTATTTAAGGTTGTAACATGCCTGTTTTAAAAAGAGATAGGAAGAAACTCCATAAACCTAAAAGGGTCCCGGAAGAACCTGTTCGCTACAGACGAATGAGTATTAAAAAGACCAAAAAGTAAACAACATCTAAAAATAATTGGGAAATTTTAATTTCACCTTAAGATTACATAGGAATCACGAAATGTTTTTATAGAAAAAATATTAGATAGATAACATCAAACTGTTTACAATATTTATTTTGAGAGTTTAGCTAAATTAGATAAATTCAAATATGAAATTTATATTTTACGCTGCAGGGGTTCCCGAGCGGTCAAAGGGGATAGGTTCAGGGCCTATTGGTGTAGGCCTTCGTGGGTTCGAATCCCACCCCCTGCACTCCAAAACTCGTAAATTTTTGAGTGCTTTTTTAAAAAATATAGTTTTAGTACCAAACCTTTAAAACAAAAAAACACGGCTGAGGTCCTAAATAACTAAGTTTTACATCATCTAAAGGCGTTCCCCTTGGAACACCGACTACATAACTATCAAAGCTATCCCTTAAAGCCCCATTTAAAACATGGAACCATAAAACAGCTTTTGTATTATTACTCACTGCTTTCCCTATTTTATCATTTACAGCTATTGGCCCATTATTGAACTTGCAATTACAATCCAATTGGGCATCTGCTCTATCAATTCCCCACCTTGCAGAATCAGTTACAGTAACTGGATCAGTGACTACATAAAAGTCTGTTGAGTTTAAATCCGCTGCAGTAACATTAAAATGATGGCATGTCCATCCAGAATCTCCTGTCTTCAAATTATTTTGGTTGTGATCTGCATGGGGGCAAACTTCACATTCTTCTGACACCTGCTGATCTTTATGCATCCCAATCTTAATTACAGCAGAGATATGCATAAATTCGCACAATACCGTCCTATTTGCAACTGCAACTTCCGAAGCGCTCTCTGGAACTGTATCATTCATCACTATGATTGGGCCTAATGATGGATCTATAGGATAGATCACCATGCTGGAATCAACACAATATGGAAGTAGACCACCATACATAAGCGGAGCATAATTGTCCTTCAGTTTTAAAATTTTTACAAATGAAAGAGTATTAGGAACCGTCTGGTCTACCTCTTTTTTTGCAAGTCCCGGTACAGTATCACCTTTGATTTCATATTCTTCCCATTTATCAGGAGATCCTGAAGATTTTATGAGTGTATCTGCTGCATCTGCAGTTATTCTTTCAATTGAAAGTCTTGATGAATAATCCTGCGCTTTATAGCTTACCATGTCCATAGCATCTGCTGAAATGCCCAGTATAACCGCTATTATAATTAGAGCCAGCAGCACATCAAGTGAAAATATCTGTGCTTT
Source organism: Methanobacterium veterum (assembly GCF_000745485.1). NCBI lineage: Archaea > Methanobacteriati > Methanobacteriota > Methanobacteria > Methanobacteriales > Methanobacteriaceae > Methanobacterium > Methanobacterium veterum. The sequence continues at coordinate 310,520 of NZ_JQJK01000009.1, read as the reverse complement.
GTTATCCTTTTTAAAGCCTTTTTTTCTCATTTAATCACTTAATATTTTGGTAAGCCGTATTTCTGCCTATGTCCATTATCTAAAAATAATTTCAAGTAATTAGACTTATTTGAATAATATACAATTCCTTTTCCAGAATAAGGATAATCATCAAATATTACATGCTCGATTGAACAGGGAGCATACATTAATCGCGAATCAGAAGAATTAGATGGCACTATAAATGTTTCAAACCCGTAATGATAACATACGGCTTTACCTTCCAATCTGCATAAAAAACAGGATCCATCACTGCTTTCATGAAAATAACCGTTATCTATGCAGTTTTTAAGCACCACAAAATGAAGAGATTTCCTGTGATTTATATACGGATCATAAGGGCATTTTTTAATAAAAAGAGGAGATGTAGCATTTTCATAAATATTGGCATTTTTTAAATGTTTATCTTTTAACATTTTTGCAAGACTTGAACCGTAAAAAATTTTTGTACTGGTATTGGTTATTTCACCGTAGCTTCTACACTTTATAAAAGGCAGAGGATCTTGAATCGGATAATTTGAATCTGTAATCGAAATATTTTGACTTATATGCTCGTCATGAGCCAAATTACCCTTCTGGACATGAATAGTTGAATTAACTTCAATTTTAAAAGGATCTGATGTAGGATTTACAGACCATATCCTGCATGTGACATTCATATTTCCACTGTTCCCGTATCTTTCAGATAACTGATTCATTTCTTCCTGTAAACTATTTTTAATAGTATTCCTGCTATCTGTTAATGGAACTCCAGTCTTAACGACATTATCTGTAGTTTTTTGTAAAATTTTCTCTGTTAAATTAGGTATGTTACCTTCAATGTCTTTTGCTGTGTAAAATGTTACATCAGACTGTACCCCTAAACTTTGAGTTTCGCTGCCAGTGTGAACCATATCTACAAAAACAGCCATTAAAAGAAAAACAGGAATTATAAGTAGAAGGGTCAATCCACTCATTACATATCCTTTTTGATCCATTCATGTCACTTTAATCAATTATCCGTTGTAAATAATGGCATAAATTATTGAAAATAATAAGCCAATGATATCAATTATACTTGTTTCTATTACAATATATAAAGCTATATAAAGTACTTAATTCTGATATTACTACTTTTAATCGTAAATTGGGCCATATCATAAAATTTAACCCGCATAAATTAATATTACACCAAAATTAGTACTATTCAAAACTAAACATGAATAAAGTTTGATTATCTAATATCTTCCTTTCGCGGATATGATAAATCTGAAATCAATAAAACAACCAATACTAACATGAACAATCCCATTACAATATAATCAAGTCTAAACTGCATATATATCAAAAACAACCCTACCAAACTTACTGCTGCTGGCAGTAAAATGCTAATCCTGTTTTTGTAATCATAATATTTCTGTATACCACCTATCAGGAATATTAAGCCAATAAAACATAAAATAAAGCTTACCTCCATTTTAGACAAAAAGAACACTAAAAACATTGCTAGACCCGCTATAATTGATGATAAGTACTTATCCATATTCTATCCTCCAAATTATCAATGCTGATTGTTATTACTTATTTTTATTACAGTATATAAAGCCATATAAAGTACTTAATTTTAATAATACTACATTTTAGTTACAAATAGAACCATATCACAAAATTTAACCAGTTGTGATATTATTAAATTTAAAATTAATATTATTTTAGAAAATAAAAACCAAAGAATTTTATTGTAGTTAGCCCTTATAATTGCTAACAAATATATATAAATAGATCAAAAAGACATCTAAACTTACAGTTTAAATTATAATAATTAATTATTATAATTAATTTAACCAGAGTTATATCAACTCACTTTGAAAACGTTGGAGGAATCAAATGAAAGATATAGTAAGAGGATGGCGTCACATACCACAGAGGTACAGCCTAATTGGATCAAAATGCTCACAATGTGGAACAGTTTTTTTCCCAAAAAGAGTCATATGCCCAGAATGCAGAAGAAAAGGTGAACTAGAAGACCTAAAACTCAAAGGAGAAGGAAAAATCCATACTTATTCTGTCATACATACTCCTACAGATGAATTTAAGACCATTGCTCCATACGTAGTGGCCATAATTGAGCTTGAAGAAGGGGCAAAATTAACAAGCCAAATTGTTGACTGCAACCCAGAAGATATAGAAATAGGCGACGAAGTTGAAATGGTCTTTAGAAAGATTAAAGAAGAAGGCGACGATGGAGTGATATCATATGGATACAAATTCAGACTCAAAAACTGCTAAAATAGGTATTTTACTTGTAGGACATGGAAGCAGGCTGCCCTATGGAAAAGATGTAGTTAGCCAGATTGCTGAAATGTACAAAGAGAATTCAGATTATCTTGTTGAAGTAGGATTTATGAACATATCCAAACCCTCAATACCTTCTGCAATAAACAAGCTTTCAAAAGAAGGTGTAGAAAAGATAATAGTAACACCAGTCTTTTTAGCACATGGGGTTCATACTAAACAGGACATTCCACATATTTTAGGTTTAGATGATGGACATTCACATGGCCATGACCACGGCCACAGCCACGAAGAAGAGGAAGAACAAGAAGAAATTGAATTTGATGGTGAAATTATATACACCGAACCTCTTGGCGCTGATGCAAGACTTGTTGACATTATCAAAGAAAGGGTAGCAAGTGCCCTCTAATTCTTTTCTTTTTTAAATATTAATTATAATTAAACAAGGTTAAAAAATGCCCCGTAAAATTTCAGATATTGGGGAAAAAGGACTTATAAAACGGATTTTAAGTAAAACCGAAAAATCCGACTTTAATTCTACTTTTCTAGATAAATTTTCCTTTAAAAGCTTAAGTGATGATGCAGCACTTATCAATCTAGGAGACCAGTATCTAGTTGCAACATCAGACATGCTTTTTAAATCTACTCATTTTCCAGATGATATGAGCTACAATCAAATTGGTAAAAAATCAGTAACTGTAAATGTGAGCGATTTAGCTGCGATGGGTGCTAAACCAGTGGGAATCATTATTTCCATGGGACTGCCACGAGACATGTTACTTGACGAATTTGAAGAGCTAATTGAAGGCATTCTGGATATGTGCTCCAAATATGGTATGAAGCTCATTGGAGGAGATACAAATGAATCTCATGAGCTTACTCTTTGCGGAACATGTTTAGGAATTGTCCAAAAAGAAAACGTTTTAATGAAAGATGGAGCAAAACCCGGAGATATAATTGCTGTCACTGGTCCTGTTGGACTTGCAGCTGCTGGATTTGAGATTTTATTTAATAAAAACCAATTTCAAGATTTGAATCCAAATTACAAAGATCATCTGTTGAAACATGCTTTAAATCCAAAAGCAAGAACAAATGAAGGAATTTTACTTGCAAAAAGTGGCATTATAACTTCTGCAACAGATATAACCGATGGTCTGGTAAGTGAAATTGATGAGCTCATAAATGCAAATAACTACAGAATCGGCATGACATTAAATGAAGAAATGCTCCCAATTCCTGAAGAAATCATAGAAGTAGCAAACAAAACAGGTAAAAATCCACTAGAATTTGCTTTTTACTATGGTGAAGATTTTGAACTTCTTTTAACTGTTAAAAAAGAAGGATTTAAACAAATTAAAGAGAGAATTCACCTCTATGAAATAGGAAATGTAACATCTTCTGGAAAAATAGAAATTCTGCATAAAGATGGGACAAAAAGTGTAATTAAACCCCGCGGCTACGAGCATTTATCCCCTAAAAAAGGTTAATTGAACCACTTGATGCTATTTAAGATTCCAGCTAATCCAACATATTATCCTTTAATACTCATCTAATTATTTTTATATCAAATCAAATATAATTATATCACAACATGGATATCCAAATTCTTGATTAAATTATAAATAAAAAGGTTTTGTGGGGAGTAATCATGAAAAAAGAAGTCCTTATTTATGATAAATTAGATGGTGCCATGAACTGCAAAATATGCGCCCGAAAATGCGTTATTGCAGAAGGAGATACTGGTTTCTGCAGCATGAGAGCAAACATGGATGGAAAGCTCTGTGCATTAAATTATGCTGCCGCATCATCTGTAGCCGTAGACCCCATCGAAAAAAAGCCCCTTTTCCATTTTTACCCAGGTTCAACTGTTTTTTCCATTGGGTCAGTGGGCTGCAACTTTAGATGTAAACACTGCCAGAACTGGAATATTTCACAGGTGGATATAGAAGAAATTCCAACACAGGAGCTACCTCCTGAAGAAGCAATAAGACTTACCAAGCAGTACGGATGTAAATCCATTGCATGGACATACAATGAACCAACTATGTGGTTTGAATATACATATGACTCAGCAAAACTTGCAAAAAAAGAAGGAATAGCTACAATTTATGTAACAAATGGATACATGAGTGAAGAATCATTCGAAATGATAAGTCCATACCTTGATGCTGCCAATATCGATTTAAAAGGAATGTCTGACAAGTTTTACAATGATTTATGCCAGGCAAGGCTTCAACCTGTCTTAGATAATATAAAGCGATTTTATGAAAATAAAATCCATATTGAGATAACCAACTTAATTATACCCGGATACAACGATTCTGAAGATGATATAAAAACCCTGGTAAACTTTATGGTAGATGAAACAGGATTAGAAGTTCCTCTACATTTTACAAGATTTTTCCCATACTATGAATTAGGCCAATTACCACCAACACCAGTAGAATCGCTCCAGAGAGCTTATAAAATTGCAAAAGATGCAGGAATGAAATATGTATATGTTGGAAATGTTTCTACAGGCGGTGAAGAAAGTACATTTTGTCCGGAATGTGGAAAAATGGTCATACAACGAAACGGATTTGAAGTTGTAAGTAAAGAAATTAAAGAAAAAGGAATATGCCCTGCATGTAAAGCAAAACTAAATATTATAACTTAATTTAGATATAAACTTAAAATAATTTACACATTCAATAACTAAATTATTATAATTTTAGAATAAGTTAAAAATACATTTGAATTATTAAATCATTTAAAAAAAAAATCTCGAAAATCTGTCGAAATTTTAATTTCAACAGCAAACACAAGGTGTTTGCATGCTTTGATTTTCGAGCAAAATAGATTTATCTTTTTATTTCATTCTAGGTCTTATTCCAGCAAAAACCATTAATGCAGCCAGTAAGATTCCAACAGCGGGAATTCCTGTTTTTTGCATCGGAATAGTTTTTGATGGCGTATTTGTACCAGTATCTGTGCCTGTATCTGATGAACCATTTTCACCTACATCCAATGTAGTATCTGCATTGTCATTGTCACTGTTGGGATCAAAGAATTCACTGAGATCTTCTGGAGGATCAGTTATGTATGCTTTAGCTGTCAGTACTATGTTTGAGGCCATAGCTTGTGCTACTATGTGTAATGTCTGATTAGTGTTAACAGCCATAGGACCTACAGACCATAATCCAGTTGTTGAGTTATATGTAGCGTTATATGTACCATCAGCTGAGATAAATTTGAGCCCATTAGGTAATGTAACGTATACCTTAACGTTTGGTGCAGCATTAGGTCCATAATTACTTGCTGTCAAAGTGAAAGTCACATACTCCATATATTTTGGATGTGGTTTGTTAACTGTCATGGTTATGCCCAGATCAGAAGCTGGACCTGTGGTTACAGTTGTATTACCCTGGTTGTTGGTTGAATTCTGATCATAGTTTGTTCCGGTTACAATTGCGACATTGGTTAATGCAGTGTTTGCAACAATACCCTGTGCTACTATTTTTAAGGCAGCAGTTGCACCGTTAGCTAAATTACCAACAGTCCATACACCAGTTGTAGCGTTATATGTACCATTACCACTAGCAGACAAGAATTTAAGTCCTGTAGGTAACTTATCAGTTACAGTAACACCAGTAGCAGCATCAGGTCCATTGTTTCTTGCTGTTAATGTGAAAGTTACTTGTCCTAAATAGTTAATTTTGCTGGCGCTTGCTGTTTTAGTGATGCTAAGATCAGAAGCTGGACCTACAACTACGGTTGTATTACCCTGGTTGTTGGTATTGTTCTGATCATAGTTGGTTTCATTTATAACAGCTATGTTGGTAGCCTTACCATTAGAAATAGTAACCTGTGCTACAATTTTTAATATGGCATCAGCACCGTTAGCTAAATTACCAATAGTCCATACACCAGTTGTAGCGTTATATGTACCATTACCACTAGCAGACAAGAATTTAAGTCCAGATGGTAACTTATCAGTTACAGTAACACCAGTAGCGTTATCTGGCCCATTGTTATGTGCAGTTAATGTGAAAGTCACATTTTGTAGATATTTTGGGTTTGCATTGCTTACTGTTTTAGCTATACTTAAATCAGAAGCAGGGTTCACAGTTACGGTTATATTAGCCTGGTTGTTAGTAGTGTTTAAATCATTTTCGTTTGCAGCAGTGTTCGGGTTTATAACAGCTGTGTTTGTTAATTTAGTGTTTGAGGTAATAGCCTGTGCTACTATTTTTAAGGCAGCAGTTGCACCGTTAGCTAAATTACCAATAGTCCATACACCAGTTGTAGCGTTATATGTACCATTACCACTAGCAGACAAGAATTTAAGTCCAGATGGTAACTTATCAGTTACAGTAACACCAGTTGCATCATTAGGTCCGCTGTTATGTGCTGTTAATGTAAAGGTCACATTCTGCAGGTAGTTAACTGTAGCTTTGTCAGCAGTTTTGGTTATACTTAAGTCAGTGACCGGATCCAAAATTGTAGTTACATTAACATTGTTGTTTGTATCATTTGTATCAAGTTCATATCCAAATATAGATGCTGCAGTAGTTACTGTAGTCCTTGAACCAGTAGCCTGTGCTACTAAGTGTAGTGTAGCAGCTGCGCCGCTTGCTAAGTTTCCGATGGTCCATTTTCCTGTTGTTGAGTTATATGTACCGTCGGCAGATACAAATTTAAGTCCTGCAGGCAGTGCGGCCATTACAGTTACTCCTGTTGCATTGTTTGGCCCATTGTTACGTGCAGTTAATGTAAACATGACCTCATCCAGACAGTTACAACGTGGAGCCGATGCTGTTATGGTTACAGCAGGGTCTGTAGCAGGCCCTACATCAACTGATACACTCGCATTGTCATTGCTAGAATTTGGATCATAGAATTCTGTAGTGTTAGTAGGGTCTGGATCAGTTATATTAGCAGTATCAGTTACTGTAGCATTGGAAATCATAGCCTGTGCTACTATATGCAGTATAGCTGAAGCACCGTTAGCTAAAGGACCGACTGCCCATAATCCAGAGGTAGAATTAAATTTACCGTTAGAATCATCTGACACATAATTAAATCCTTTAGGTAATGTATTGTACACTTTAACGTTTGCTGCATCGTTAGGTCCATAATTACTTGCTGTTAAAGTGAAAGTTACATAATCTAAATATTTTGGATTTGCATTATTCACGGTTATTTTAATACCCAGGTCAGAAGCAGGCCCCACATTTATAGTTACATTAGCCTGATTGTTACTGGAATTTGTATCGGTCTGATTTCCGCCTATAACTGCAGTGTTTGTTAGTTGAGTGTTTGCAGCGATAGCCTGTGCTACTATATGTAATACAGCAGTTGCACCGCTTGCTAAATTCCCAACAGTCCATACACCAGTTGCAGCATCGTAGTTACCATCTGCTGAGACAAATTTGAGCCCAGTTGGTAATTTATCAGTTACTGCAACGTTTGTTGCGGTGGCAGGCCCGTTGTTATGTGCAGTTAATGTAAATGTAACATTTTGCTGGTATTGTGGTGTTGCATCATCTACTGTTTTAGTTAGACTTAAGTCAGCTTTTGCATCAGCTACAAATTGTGCTGCAGCGTCAGCGTGTCCAATTGTAAGTTTTACTCCACCTAAAAGCAATCCAAGGAGCTCTACATTTATAGCATCTCCAGATACGCTAGCAGATGTTCCATCTGCAGCTATATTTATTACAGGATTACCTATAGATATGTTCAGTACTCCCGGAAGTTCAACAGAAAGTTTTGCTGTTAATTCACTTAGAATACTCTTACCGTTAAGCAGTATATCAGCTACTGACCATTTGAAATTAGCGCTAGCTCCACCAGGTTGTCCATTTGCAGTTGCTGTTGCAGTTACCTGTAACGCTTTGATCTGCAATACCCCTCCTAAAAGGGTTATATCTGCTACCCCATTTCCTGATGTACTTGTTACTGCGGTAACATTTGCATTTGGTGTTACACTAGTACTTGAATTTATTATACTTAAATTCAGAACTGGAAGCAAGTTAAGCAGATTCAGATCAACTGATGCTACACTACTTCCTCCATTTGCTGCTGGAGGATGAGTACTTGAATTAGCAGTAGCATTTAAAAGGCCTATTTTAAGTCCTAAAGCTTGCAGTAGAGCTGGTAAATTTGATGGAAGTATACCTCCATTTACAGTACCCTGATCTCCTGTTGAATTCACATCTAAAAGGCCAGATAATAAACTGCCGTTAAGAAGTTTAATTTCTAAAGGTGTGTCCGCGCTACTTGCGTAAGGCGAAGCTGTACTATTCACCCAAGAACTTGATTTTCCGGCGTAAAGATCCAATAAAACTTGTGGAAGCACGCCTACATTCAATACATAACTTGAAGCATTACCACTGTATGCATGTAATTTATATAGTGTAAAATTTGCAGTGCCATATAGAGTATTTGGATCATTTGCGTTAGGACTTACATTCACTTTTTGAGTGTAAGAAATATAACCTAACTTACTTGCAGTAACTTTGAATGCTTTATCAGAACTGGTAAAGTTCAAAGCATATGTACCGTTTGTTCCTGTTATTGTTTCCGCTAAAAGATTACCACCTGTAGTTTCGGCTTTAATTGAAACCCCAGTTAATCCTGAATTTGATGGACTTTCTATAACTTTACCTGAAATTATAGAATTTGTAACATTATTTGCACCGCTGACATTAAGTGTTACGTTACCTGTGGTTGCTGCAGAAGCTGTACTACACAGCATTAGTGCAAGGAATAATACTGCAAACAAAAATACCCCATGTTTTTTACTATATTTCACCTAATTTCACCTCCTATCATAATCAATTCATTTCTTTTATTTCATTTCATTTTTCACCCATAATCCGTCTTAAGCTAATATATCACCCCTACATAAGTAATAGGCAATTACGCCGCTATTGACTATTATTACAGATGAAATTAATTCAATTTTTACCTTTTTTAATAAAATACTCATGGAAATTAACTCCTGACTTTTAAAACTTGGTATAGTCCAAATACAAGATAGTCTAAATTAATATAATTTCTTATTATTTTCTTACCCGGCATTTTGTTCCTTCCACTATAAAAAGGTTTCTACATGTTTGAATAATTCAATATATGTCAAAAATTATGGTCAGTTCAATCTAATTGAGGTTAATAGAACTTTCTAAAAATAAAAAACACTTTTTATTATATAATTTAAAAATATAAAGTCTAATATTAATTTGTAATAAAAGTATGCCTCATAATAAAATTTTATTAAAACCCAAATTACATAAAGCCTCTTAAATAATATAAATAGTTTATTAAAACAATTATAAAGATAAATATATACTTTAAAACAGTTATTTATATTAAAATATAGAATAAACCATATTCACAGGTTGTTATATCAAATAAGTGTTAATAATTTGTTTTAATACAAATAAAGGATATTATAATATTTTATTAATCAATAAGTTAACAAAATTGTTTTAATCAATAAAAACAATTATCATATGTCCCGAAAAATTATATACTAGATTTACACTATTTAACTATATGGCAAAAACATCTGATTATGTACAATTATATATGACTCCAGAGGGGCCCAAAATAATTGAGTCTGCCACTAAAACTAAAATATTATCACTCCTTGAAGAAAAAGATCTTTATTTTGACGAAATCCTGGATAAAACTGGCAAATCCAAACCTACTCTCTCAAATCATCTAAAAATACTTGAAGATAGAGGCTTAATTGGATCAAAAAGTGATCCTTACGATAAACGAAAGAAACTATTTCATATTAAAGCAAAGCAGTATGTTGAATTATCTACAGATATAAAATTAAATATTAATCTAAAAAACTACTTTAAGAATTGTTTTACTCAACTTGACAATCCAGTTGATTTTTATGCATTATCCCTGCGAAGCATTAGATTTTTTTTAAGTAACAACGGCATTGACATAGATCCATTACTGGTTAATATAGGAAATTTTATGGGCGAATCAATGTACGAACAAGTCCAATCTCCCCAGACTAAGAAATTAATTGAAAATATGGCTGTTTTTTTCGATAAATTCGAAGCGGGACATGTCGCATTAATAGGTGAAGATCCATTAACTATTCGTATCGATGATAATTTCGAATGCAAAAACATGGTTAATACAGGGACCCCCAATTGTGCAATTGCTAAAGGGTCTTTCGAGTCCATTTTCTCCATTCATTTCCA
>NZ_JQJK01000004.1 GCF_000745485.1 Methanobacterium veterum | reverse complement strand
GTAATTACAATACTATTCAAAATAACACTATAACAAATACAGGTTCTTATGGAATTGGATTAAATAATGCAGATAGTAACATATTCCAGAATAATATTATAATAAATAGTACTTCTCATGGGCTAAACATTCAAAATGGTTCAAATAATAATGTAATTAAGAGTAATGTTATAAAAAGTAGTAATTATGGAGTTTACCTTCTTAATTCTTCTGCTGCTATTACTTTCAATGAAATAGTTGGGAATAATGTATATGGATTGTATAATTCAGTGAATGGAACGGCAAACGCAATAAATAATTGGTGGGGTTCTAACAATCCAGTAGTATCAGCAACTAATGGAAGTGATATTTATAACAATGGGGGAACAGTAACCTACAACCCCTGGTTAATATTGAAAATAACTGCAAATCCTACAAGTACTAATGGTAACTCTACAATTACTGCAGATTTAGCTCATAACAACGCAGGTAGTGATACTTCTTCGCAAGGTAATGTTCCAGATGGTCTGCCCGTTAATTTCACGACAAACTTAGGTACTATTAGTAGTATTGTATATACGCGTAATGGGAAGGCTAGTGCAACATTTAGTCGTGGAACAGCCACAACAGGAACAGCAACTATCCATGTTTCTTTGGATGATCAAAATATTACAACTAGTGTTGCTATTGGTAATACTGTTGTAGATATTAACACTAATAAGACGTATTCTAGTATTCAATCTGCCATCAATGCCGCTTCACCATATGATACAATTCAAGTGGGTAGTGGAATTTACACTGAAAATATTGTAATTAATAAAACAGTTACATTGGTATCAGTTTCTGGAGGAAATGCAATAATTCAACCTTTGAATCAATTAAATCCTATTTTAACCCTTAATTGTAATAATATCACAGTTCAAGGTTTTAATATAATGGGGGCTACTAATTCTTCGGGAGTTTATTTAAATGGGGTTTTAAACTGTAATGTTGTTGGAAACAGTTTAAATGGTAATTATTATGGAGTTTATATTTA
>NZ_JQJK01000003.1 GCF_000745485.1 Methanobacterium veterum | reverse complement strand
TTTAATAGTTTTATTTACTGGTACGTTTACAGCATTATTTACAGGATCAACACTCGTAACAGTTGGTGCACTATTATCTGCTGTACTGAGTGCACTAAATGAACTTGCAGTGGCAGTTAAGTTAGCTGTACTATTAGTAGTAATATTTGAACTTGTTGTATTTGAAGTCTCAGATGTGGCAGATACGCCGCTTAAACTAAGCGATGCTATACTTAAAAAGATAAGTACTGCCAAAAACATTTTTCTCGTAATTTTACCGCCTCCGGATCCAAAAACTATGTCTCATGATTTCACAATTTAATAAGTTAAATGTATAATATATTAAATTTAAGAAACCTTTTGAAGTTTTAGGACAGTTTAATGTTCAATTTTACAGATTATATAAATGTTTTGGTTTTAAACTGGAAAAAGAACATTCTTAAATCTTATTTTTTCATTTAAAACTTACTGGGAACGTATTAAAATAAGGTATCGGGATTTAAATCTGTAGATTGTTTTTTTAAATAAATAAACCTCAATCAAAACTGTTTTAACAAAATAATCCTTAATAATGGGTTTTATATTTGCTTATTCAACTTTGAAATAGAGTGTAACATTTGTATTTGAATTCAAAGAAATAAAAAAAGAAATAAAAGTTATATTTTACTTAAAAAGGCAGTGTAGCATATGTGCCTTTGTATGTAGCTGTTGAAGTATTCCAGTTTTTAATAATGCCGAAAGAATTGCTGTAGCTGGTTGCATCTACATTGTACCATTTACCGTTAACCCAAACCTGTGCAATAACGTGTCCATACCAGTTACCGCTTGAGAACTGGGCATAAACATGTTCGTATCTTGCTGGTATTCCTGCAGCCCTTTCAAGAGCAATTAAAAGGTGGGCTGTATCGACGCAATTTCCAGTCATTGCATTTAAAGTGCCGACAGCACCATACTTGGTGTTGTAATAGAATGAATAACCCAATTTGTCTCTTACCCAGTTGAATATTGCCAATGCTTTATCATAGGCAGAAGTTTTACCGCTTGTTATTGATTTTGCCAGTGCTTGGAT
>NZ_JQJK01000001.1 GCF_000745485.1 Methanobacterium veterum | reverse complement strand
AATTTGTATGCGTTAAATCCTGATGGAACGCAAAAATGGAATTACACCGCAAAATTAGGTATAGGTTCGGATATAACCATTGGAAACGATGGTACAATATACTTTGGAAGTGGAGATAAAAATTTGTATGCGTTAAATCCTGATGGAACATTAAAATGGAATTTCACTGCTGAAGATATGACTTTTTTAGCCCCAGCTATTGGCAGTGATGGGACGATATATTTTGGAAATTGGGATACTCATTTGTACGCATTGAATCCTGATGGGACACAAAAATGGAATTACACAACTGGAGGTAGTATAACTTCAGCTCCTGCTATTGGCAGTGATGGGACGATATATTTCGGAAGTGGGGATAATAATACGTATGCTTTATACTATGACGGGACATTAAAATGGAAGTTCACCACAGGAAACAGGGTAGCTGTGTCTCCTGTTATTGGAAATGATGGAACCGTATACATAGGAAGTGATGACGGTAACTTGTACGCGTTGAATCCGGATGGAATATTAAAATGGAAGTACACTACTGGAGGAGAGATGGCTTCGGTTCCAATTATTGGAAATGATGGAACTTTATACTTTGGAAGTGACTTCGGAAGCGTAGTTGATGGTTATGAGGAATTGTATGCTTTAAACCCTAACGGCACACAAAAATGGAATTACACTGCTGGAAATGGGATGTCAGCATCTCTTGCTATCGGCAGCGATGGAACTTTATACTTTGGAAGTGTTGGTACTTTGTATGCCCTCCATGATAATGTGCTTGTAGCTGGTGTTGATCCTGCAGGCAACGCTGTGAACGTGCCGGCTGGTAAAGTAATCAAAATCACATTCACCAGCCCTATTAAAATGGGCAGCGGTCAAATAGAACTTAAAGACAGCAGTGGAAATACAGTACCATTTACAACAAGTATTAAAGGCAGTATATTAACTATAACTCCTGCAAACTCTTTAATCAGCGGTAAATACATTCTAACGCTGTATAATGATTGTGTAACTGACCTGGATGGAAATCATTTAGAACTTTACAGTACCAGTTTCACAGTTGACGCCGCCCCTCCAAACGTAAGTGCAAATCAAACCGGCGGTATATCCAACAGCAGTATTAAAGTAAAGTTATCAAGTGAGCCTGACGCAACAATTTACTATAAAATAAACGGCGGTTCGTGGGGTACTTTCACAGGCAGTGGGACAGTATCCATAAATGTTGAAGGAATTAACAGTTTGGAGTTTTATGCAGTAGATGCTGCTGGTAATCCTTCGCAGCATACTATATACATTTATACAATTGATAAAACTGCTCCAGCAGTATCAGCAACACCTTCAAGTGTTTCTTTGTCTAAAAATTCAATTAATGTTGCTATTTCGAGTGAATCTGATGCAGCTATTTACTA